>JADFZT010000004.1:0-2978 GCA_015232395.1 Magnetococcales bacterium
AAGTACTCGACTACCGACCCGTCTTTGTTCTTGCGTTTGGTGGTTCGTAGATACATGCCCATATTGATGACATTTTCCACGTTTCATGTCAATCGGTTAAATGAATAGTCGTGTGACTACACATTTCACGCGAAAACAGCCCACAAAGTACCGTAACATGTCGTTTTCTTTAGGATTTGATTTTTCGATAGGCTCAAATGTGCCCACCCGCCAGAAACTCAGGCCGGGATATCGCCACTGCCTACAGTCGGGCGCGGGAGGAGACCGAGGAGTTCAAAAAGGAATACGCCATTCGCGCTGGGGGCGAGTCAGTCAATGCGGCTCTCAAGACGGCACATGGTCTGGGCAAGGTCTGGACCCGGCGTCTGATTCGGGTCGCCTTTGCGGTCAGAATGAAGGCTTTGGCCAGTAACGTGAAACGATTTCTACGCTACAGATGCGCCCAAATGGCCGGAAAAGTTGAAAAGACAGAACTCGTTCCGGCGTAATGGGGTAAATCCCCCTCGTTTCTCGCAGGATTGGGCTTTGAAAGGTGGGTCAGGGAGGGGCAGAGCGAGGTTTTTGGGCGGTTTGGTGAGATTTTCACATCAAGCAGTCAACTGGCCTGGGAATGCTATCAAGCTTGAACGGACTTTTTTCGGGGGACTCAATCCAGAGGAAAAGATGTGGTGGTGGTTCAAAAAAGTGGTCTAACAGCTGGAAAAGGATTGAAACGAAAGGTACTTTTCAGGCACGATGTTAAATGAGCAGGGTATCTGTTGGCGGCTGGTTCGCCACTTTATCGGCAAATAATCATGAAAAAGAAAAAAAAGAAGGCCAAAGCGCCCAAAATAGAACAACTGGAAGATCGTATCGCCCCGGGTCTGCTGGGGGGTGAAATGGGATCTATGGTGCTGGATGCCTTGGATGCCGGATTGGAAAACGAGCTCCCTCCACCGCCCGAAATCGACGATTTTCACCCCTCTACCGATACCGATGAGCTTCCACCCCCTCCCGAAACCGACGATTATTATCCCCATCCCGATAGCGACGATCCAGCGCCACCACCCGACCCCATCAGCGAAATCGGGACTCAAATCCGTTCAGCCGCCTCCGAAGCCTATGATTTGGCCATCGCCAGTGGTGCATCGGATCTGGAAGCAGCCCAAGCAGCAGCTCAGGCAGGCAGGGAAATGGCCTCCAGCCTTTTTCATGAGGCCTCCGGTGATTTGGACCCTCCAGAATCAGTAGATGCGGTGGTGGATGCCGGGCAGAATACCTACCACAATGCCATCGAAGGAGGTGCCAGCCATCAGGAGGCCCTGGCTGAGGCTGGAGAAGCTGCATTGAATGAAGCCTCTGCCCAGGGCATACCTGTAGAGGAAACCCAGGCAGTGATGGGAGCAGCCTCCGATGCCTTCTTTGGTGAACTCCAAAATGGAGCCTCTCCTCAAGAAGCCTTCCAAACCAGTGTTGAAGCTGCTGTGGAAGAGGCCGAAAACCAGGGACTACCCGGTGAAGAGCTGCAAGCGGCCATGGTTGCCAGCACCGAAACATTTGCCGAAGCCCTGCAAAATGGCAACACCCCGGAAGAGGCCTTCAACGCCGCTACCGAAGCCGCAACCCAGGCCTATATGGAGGCAGCCACAGAATCAGCCGTAGAGAATATCCAGGCTTCTCTTCCTGACGAAATCGGGGAAAACAGCTCTGGTGAAGGGCGTGATGAAGGGAACGATATCCATCAGGAAGCGTTGGAAGAGACGTTTGGTGGCCGAACGGAAGGCACGCGGGATTAAACAGAGCCACAACAACAGGCCAGATTTTGCTGACACGGGTATCTTGCACTTCTGCGGCGACTATCACCCTACGGTGCTGCGGCTACTGACAATATCAAAACCATCCCAGAACCCTCACCTACGCCCCAAAGGCTCCGATTTTCTGAGAGTGTCTCTTGCCAGGAACACCTGTCACTTCAGATCAAGCGAAGAACACCTGCCACTTCAGATCAAGGGAACCTAAAGATCCTTCCCGGCCCAAACCACCCGGCCAATAATATCCAAACCCATATCTCCTTCACTCTCTACATTAAAAGCAGGGGAGTTGGGATTGTCGGAAAGCACCATGATTTGGCTTTGCTGGCGAAACTGAAGCCGTTTGGCATAGAGATGACGGTTCATCCTGAGGACAAAAATCCGGTTATCCAGAGGCTCCTTCTGGCGCAAATCCACTAACAAAACATCGCCATCGGAGATGGTGGGATGCATGGAATCGCCGATGGCGTCGATGATGGTGAGAAATTTGGGATTCAGACGCCGTTTTTGCAGCCAAACCCGTTTGAAGGCAAGATGTCCGTTGATCGCCTCTGCTTCAGGGGCTTCCATCCCGGGACCGAGGCTCGCTCCCACTTGCAGTCGTGGGATGGGTACAAATTCGTTGGAAAGCTCCCCAAGATCCAAAAAAGGCAACTTTTCATCCTCGTCAAAGGATTCATCCATCCAACCATACGCTTGCCCATAAGCCTCTTCGATCCGTCTGGCCAGGGCCTCTCCCACATTACGAGAGCCTTTGGGGCTGACAATCTGGGAAAGATAGGATTTGTCAGTACCAACTTTGCGGGCAACCGTGGCCTGACTTCCCTCCCGGTGAATGATTTCCAGAAGTTTGGCTTTGCGTAAAGCGTGTAGGCGATTTTCGGCGATCATGATGGGGACAATTTTCGAAAAGATCGTGATAGCAGCTGATGCTGCGGTAAAATGCTAATCAAAAGTTTAGCGTTGCATGATAATCATGTCAACAATCAAATGAGCGCTCTTCTTTTCATAAAAGAGTGGCAGATCAAAGGGGGGGATGGATTTCCCGGATGGATAGAGCGAACTTGTTGCTTGGGGGGGAGTGGATGAAGGGCCTGTTCCAAAAAAACCGACATCTGGCATCCAGTGTCAAATTGTTACCACAAAACAGGCTGGATTCTGACGAATCCCGCAATGGATTGTCTGGAC
>JADFZT010000004.1:3029-116155 GCA_015232395.1 Magnetococcales bacterium
TTTTTTTTCTCACCAATTTTTTTTCAAGCAGACAGACCTATAACGGATTTTCCCGAAAGCAGTTGGATTACTCAATCGCCTCAGAAATACGATTTCGCAACTCCATCATCGGTGTATCCTTGGGAATATAGCGTTTGGCACCCAACAGCAAACACTCTTCATAGATATCCATGTTGTGGAGAGTGGTCAGCATCACCACCCGGGCGTTGGGGTCAGCGGCCAAGATCTTTTTAAGCGCCTCTATGCCATCCATCACCGGCATGTGGATATCCAGCAACACCAAGTCCGGTGCTTTTTCCTGAAACATCTGTAAACCTTCCTTACCATCCCGTGCTTCCCCCACCACCTCATAGCCCATGCCCTGGATCACCGTGGAAAAAAGGAGGTGCACGTTGGGGTCGTCATCCACTAAAAGTACTGTTTTTTTTGATGTTTCCTCAGGCATGGATTTTTTCCTCCAACTTTGGCCCATAAAAATGTAGACTTATAGTATGGCATTTATTTCAGACGGATGCATGGCGTTCCCTTTCGGGAAGCCAAAATATCGGCCTGTATCAAGATCATATGCCAGATGGAGATCATATGCCACAAGAGTGGAGGAGAGAAAGTCTGAAGGATGTGCCAATTGAGTGCTGTTGATTGACAGCCTGCGCAGATGTGCCCTCCGGCAAAATGGATTGCTGGATGGCGTGATACCACAAAGGGAGCTTGCGTTGATGGCTTTGATAGCCGATGCTCCATCCTTCGTTTCAACCCAGGCAGGCTTAACAGACGCGGTTTATTCGTGTTTCCGAGAGTCCGTTTACAGACGAATGAGAGCCCTCTGATCCTGATGGCAAGAGCCGTTATTTTTTGAAACATTAGCCCAGTTTGGAGAAGATTCCGCCTCCCCCCCGGATGCACGGAAGATCCAAGGAGGGGAGACAGGCGGAAGTCTGGCATCCGAATTGCTAAGTTTTTTGCTCAACAACTCGGCTACGTGGTTGTTGACTTTGAGCCGCATGGAGTCTGAGCCACTCCATGCGGTCTTTTTTTCCCCTGATCATGGGGAATAAATTGCCGTCTCCGGCAATCATTTCCGTGCAGACATGTCTATGTCTCCCTCTTCGGCATCCCCCGATTTTTTCTGAAGCCTTTTTTTACCCAGCCTGCTTTTTTTCTCCGATTTCATTTTTTAAAGTCAGAAATACGCCCTCTCGGCACCATCGAATGAAATTCCCTCCCAAGGCACCATCGAATGAAAATGAAGCAGATCCACCCTTTAGAAAACCACCTGAGCAGATCTCGCATGGGTTCTATTCACCCACCACCCTTTTGAATTGATCAACCTTTTGATAGAAGGATCGGATCATCCCCAGCCAATCAACGCTTATGGGAGCCATCACACCAGGGCATGTTGGCGCTTCGACCACAACCACAGACATAGAGGGTATCATCGGCCTCGGCCACATGACGCAAAGGGCGTTTTTTCTCAGGACGCCCCTTATGGCTGCCATCACAAAAAGGGGCCTTTTTGGAGTGGCCACACTGACAGATAAAAAGCGACTCTCCCTTTTTGGCAGTCACGGCATGGGGAGAATTTTTTTGATACATGAGAGGAGCTTCAGCACTCTGGGAATTATCGGACATGGGATCGACCTCCTTGATGATGTTGGATTATCTTGCCTGTTACCACTATAAACTCCAGTTATGATAGGGGCAATGGCAGATGCGGGTGGGGATGAACAGAGGGTCTCTTGCCATGTGGGCGTCAGGGGAGGATAGTAAAAATCGGGCAAGGTGTGCTTTGGTTGATGGAATGATGGTGAGCATATGACCAAGATGAAAGAAACATGGCGTAAACTGACCTTTTTTCCAGCACTCTTGCTGGGAGCGGCGCTGCTTTTTTCAGTGGTGAAGGGACGCACTCCCCCGGAACGGGTAGCCCCGGAAGAGCGCATTCGCCTGGCCCGGATCATTCCCACCCCAGAGCTGGCTTTTCTGCCACGGGCTACGGCTCACGGCTTGGTACGCCCAGGTCGGGTATGGCGGGCTGTGGCCCAGGTAAGCGGTCAGGTACTGGAAATTCATCGGGATTTGAAGCAGGGGGCCATTCTTCCAAAAGGGGCGGAGCTGGTTCGTCTGGACCCGGTGGAATATCAGCTCACTGTGGCACGTCTCAGGGCCAATATCAGGGGAGTCGAAGCCCGAATGGCCGAACTGGCCGTCAAAAAGGAGAACGCCCAGGCTTCTCTGACCATCGAACGTCAATCCTTGGCTCTGATCCAAAAAGAGCTGGAACGCAAGCGTGAGTTGGTCAAAAGCCGGACCACTTCCGGGGCGGCTTTGGATCAGGCCCAGAGGGAAGTGCTCGCCTCCCGCCAGGGGGTGCGTAACCTCCAAAACACCCTGGATCTGATTCCGACTGAAAAAAAAGCCCTGGAGGCTGAACGCACGGTCTATCAAGCGCAATTGGCCCAGGCCCAGCTGGATCTGGAGCACACCGTGATTACGGCGCCATTCGATCTGCGGGTGGCTGAGGTCAACCTGGAAACTTCCCAGTTTGTCAGTCGTGGGGAGCTGCTGGCTGTTGGCGATGGGTTGGCAGTGGCTGAGGTGGTGGCCCAACTTTCCCTGGAACGACTCTCCGGACTATTGCTCCCAAACCGCCGGAAAAAAATAGACCCTACCACCATTATGGCGGAGCTGCCGGATCTTTTGGGAGTGGTGCCGGAGGTGCGTCTGCAGGTGGGGGAGAGGACCATGACCTGGCCTGCCCGTCTCGCCCGCATCAGCGACGCCATCGATCCCCAGACCCGCACGGTCGGGGTCATCGTGGCGGTGGATCACCCCTATCGCCAGGCTCGCCCCGGCCTGCGCCCCCCTCTGTCGAAAAACATGTTTGTGGATGTCCATTTTCAGGGGCGTGCCCAAGCGAACAAAGTCGTTGCTCCCCGGAAAGCCCTCAGGGATGGCCATTTTTTGCATCTGGTGGGGAAGGATAATCGATTGGAAATCCGCCCTGTGGAGATTTTCTTGCGTCAGGATGATTTTATCGTCGTGGAAAAAGGCTTGTCTGCTGGTGAGCGGGTGGTGCTGACTGATTTGACGCCGGCGGTGGTCGGCATGAAAATCAAACCCACAGTGGATGAGGCGGCCTTGGCAGAGCTGGTTTTTCAGGCTTCAGGCAGCAGGGTAGGTGAAGCTGTAAACCCGGTTACCTCTTATGGGACCGATTATCTTCCGCTAGCGGCGGACATCCCTGTTGTAAAGAGCCCGGCAGTGGAAACCTTGAAGCCATGATCGGTTTTTTTGTTCGTCATCCCAATGCCGCCAATCTGCTCATGGCAGGAATATTGATCCTGGGATTGGCAGCGCTCCCCACCTTTCGCCGGGAAACCTTTCCCGATATCCCACCGGAACGGGTGGAGGTGCGGGTAGTCTATCCGGGGGCTTCGCCGGAATCCATGGAAGAAGCGGTCTGCCGTCGGGTGGAGGAGGTTCTGGAGGGCATCAACGACCTGCATGAGGTGATCTGCCAAGCCCGGGAGGGGGTGGCCATCACCACCGTCAAGATGCGGGAAGGGGGACGGTTTGATCAGCTGTTGGAAGATGTCAAGACCGAGGTAGAGGGCATCACCAGCTTTCCGGAGGAGGTGGAAAGGCCCCTGGTGCGTCCTTTGGACCGGGTCGATTTTGTCGCGTCCGTTGCGGTGACCGGTCCACTCTCCTCCCGGGATCTCAAGGCCTATGGGGAGGCTGTGCGCAAACGGTTGTTGAGTCATCGGGAGTTGACCCAAATTTCGGTACGGGGATTTTCCGACCATCAGATTCGCATTGAAATACCCACCGGCCTCCTGCGACGTTACAACCTGACCATTCCCCAAATCGCCGATAGAATCGCCAAACAGAGTGTGGATCTGCCTGCCGGAACCATTGAGGTCAAGAGCGGTGAGATCGGTATCCGCTTTGATGAGGAACGCTACACCCCCCAAGAATTTTGGGATCTGCTGGTGTTGGGGGGAGAGAGTGGCGCTGAAATCCGTCTGGGAGAGATTGCCCACATCAGCGAACGTTTTGAAAACGATGAAAACCGCGTGCTCTTCAATGGTCGTCGGGCCGCCATCCTGGATATCTCCAAAACCCGCAACCAAGACACCCTTCTGGTGATGGATGCCTTGAAAAAGGCCCTCAGCGACGAACGGGCCATGGCGCCCCCCGGGGTCACCTACACCATCACCAAGGATGTCTCCTCTCTGGTGCGGGATCGCCTGAACATGTTGATCGAAAATGGCCTGCTGGGGTTGATGTTGGTTTTTTTGGTGATGTGGATCTTTTTCAGTTTTCGCTATGCTTTTTGGGTCGCTGCGGGGTTTCCGGTGGCCTTTTTGGGAACGCTCTTTGTGATGAGTGCCCTCAACTATGACCTCAACATGATCACCATGGTCGCCCTGCTGATCGCTGTGGGCTTGATTATGGACGATGCCATCGTCATTGCCGAAAACGTCGCTGCCAGGAGAGAGGCGGGTGCTGGGGCTTATCAGGCAGCCATCGAAGGGGTGAGCCGGGTGTTGCCGGGGGTGGTCTCCTCTTTTTTGACCACGGTGTTGGTCTTTGGCTCTCTGGCCTTTTTAAAGGGACACATCGGCATCGTACTCAAGGTATTGCCGGTGGTGCTGGTCATCACCCTGGCGGTGAGCTTGATAGAGGCCTTTTTGATCCTCCCCAACCATCTGGCCCACGCCATGGCAGGGAGCTCCCGCCAGCCCAATCCCCTACGGCTGTGGTTGAATCGTCTTTTTGAAAAAATGCGGAATCGCTTTACCGAAGGGATCGTGGCCCCTGCCGTAAACTGGCGTTATCTCACTTTGGGGTTGGTGATTTCCGGGCTTTTGACCTCCATCTCCCTGGTCTCTGGGGGAAGTCTGAAAAGCCGGGCCTTTCCCGATCTGGAAGGGGATGTCATGGAGGCCCGGCTGCTGTTACCTCCGGGAACCCCCTTTTCCCGCACCAGTGGTGTGGTGGATCATCTCATATCTGCTCTGAAACAGGTGGAGACAAACCTGAACCATGAGACGGCATTAATCAAAAATATCGCTGTCCACTTTAACCGCAATGCGGACGCCAACGAAGAAGGCCCCCATCTGGCTACGGTGGTGGTAGATCTACTGGCGGCGGAGTCCCGGGGGATCCGGGTGGAGCGTTTTTTACGCCTGTGGCGGGAGGCTGTGGGGCAGGTGCCCGATGTGGTGAGTCTCAAGTTTACCGAACCCAAAATTGGCCCCGCTGGGCTGCCCATCGACATTCGCCTGTTGGGAGGGGATTTGGGAGAACTTAAAGCGGCCTCCCGGGAGATTCAGGATTGGTTGGCAGGTTATCGGGGAGTGCACGATCTGTTTGATGATCTCAGGCCAGGCAAACCTGAAATACGCCTGCACCCGCGTTCCGGTGCTCTCTCCCTGGGTCTGACCACCTCCGAAATCGCCAGACAGCTCAGAGCCGCCTTTCAGGGAACCACCATTCGGGAAATCCAGGTGGGAAGTGAGGCCTATGAAATCGACGTCCGCCTGACCGCCAACGACCGGGACAGCCTGATGGATCTGGACGATTTTTTTGTCACTACTCCGGATGGGGGACAAGTGCCTCTGGGGGTGGTGGCCCGGTTGGAGCGCAGCCAGGGATATGCCCGCATCGCCCGGATCAACGGCCTGCGCAGTGTCACGGTACGGGGGGATGTGGATACCGGTATTGCCAATGTGGCCGAGGTGATGGGAGATTTCAGAGAGCGCTTTTTGCCGGAGTTGAAAAAACGTCATCCGGGAGTGCGCATGGCTTTTGAGGGGGAGGTGAAGGAGGGGGCTGGGACCGGGGCTTCCATGCGGCGTAATTTTTTGATCGGCTTGCTGGGGGTCTATTTTTTGCTGGCTTTCCAGTTTCGCAGCTATCTACAGCCGGTGGTGGTTTTGGCCGTAATCCCCATGGGGCTGATCGGGGCTTTTTGGGGGCACTATTTTTTGGGTTTGGATCTCTCCATGCCGAGTTTTATGGGGCTGGCCTCCCTCTCCGGAGTGGTGGTGAACGACTCCATTTTGTTGGTTATCTTCATCAAGGACCGATTGGCCAAGGATAGGGAGATCCCGGTGGCAGATGCCGCCATCCAGGCCTCCAAAGAGCGGTTCCGGGCCATTTTTCTCACCTCCCTCACCACAGTGGCCGGTCTTTTGCCCCTGCTTCTGGAAACCAGCCTTCAGGCCCAGGTGTTGATCCCCCTGGCTGTCAGCC
The DNA here is from genome assembly GCA_015232395.1 of Magnetococcales bacterium. Classification (NCBI taxonomy): domain Bacteria; kingdom Pseudomonadati; phylum Pseudomonadota; class Magnetococcia; order Magnetococcales; species Magnetococcales bacterium. Next base: position 9,291 of record JADFZT010000004.1, read on the forward strand.
TCGCCTTTGGCCTCTTTTCCGCCACCATGCTGGCCCTGATCATGGTGCCGGTGCTCTATACCATTCTCGATGATTGGGGGTTGGCGCGGCGGGTTGAATCATCTCCGGAGGAAGTTCACCCTGATCACGCTACGCTCGATCCATCCTGATCTCATCATAGGCATTTCCTTCTGAAAAAACAGTCGCCAATTCTGGTATGACGCCTCACCCATCACCCTGGGCTAACGATGGGGCGTACCCCGGGCTAGCGATGGGGTGATGGATGGATGATGGCATCAGGCGGCTGAGAACACTTCATCATTTTCCGCTTCCAGCTCTCCCTCCAACATTTCGTGGAGTTCACAGGCAACGGCATAGTCTTGAATGCCCTGAATCAGAGCCTGATGTTGTTGGTCGTCAAACACAGTATAACCGTTATCTTCTATGTCGATATGTAAGCGTTCCATAGTTTTCTCCTTTTCCAGTGTCGCAAAGCCTTTCAAAGGCTCTCTCCGGCTCCGGAATTTTGCTTCTCAGAGAGTTTTAGTTTCGGACAACAACTGCCCTTAGGGTAATTCGACACGGGACTTTGAGGAAAGTTTCTTTGATTATGAGAAACCAACAGGGATAAACAGGGTGAATCCCGGATAAGTGCTTCATTTTGTGTCTATAAATTATCAGACAAAAAAAATGGTTCGATGTTGGATAAGCCCCTTTTTCCACCGTGCTGGCACGCCCTAGAGAAGCCAATCAAAGTTGTCAAAGCCAAGGCTGAAATGATGGTTCCAAAAGCACCGAAACAGGGTGCTGAGTGAACCCGGAAAGTGAATGCAAAAAAAGGGCCGGGTAGGGTGTCAGGCTGGGCACAGAGAGGGGGATGGTTGAGGGGGATGGCTGGGTAGGAAAGGTGAATGGGCTGAAAGGAGGTTGGGGCGTTTTAACCTAAATCCGGCAGTTGGGCGTGTGTGGCTGGTGCAGGATATTGGTTCGCATAGTGAATTGGGAGAAATCGCTGTCACCTTATTGGTCACAAGACTTTTTCCCGATTTGCTTGGTGGATCAAGAGGCTGGGGCATGTACGTACGCCCAACTGCCGGATTTAGGTTTAACAGTCGGAGACCAGGGCAGAGTGGATAAAGAGCGGGTAAAACACGTCGAGTTCAGTGCAACATGACCCCTCTGATGGGGGAAAAAGGGACTCTTTTTTTTGGAACTGTGCTTCGGTGACAGCCATAAGGACATCACATGTGGCGTGAACACGAACCAAAGCAGTCGTTCCAGTCAAAAATGGGGCGTAGGCCATGGCTCTTTTTCTGTCATGCCTGGGGATGGGGAAACCCAGGGTATCTGGCACCAGATTGTCCAAACCTTGAGCCGCTTTCAATCAAAATATCAGCATCCTGAAGATTTGGTTTTTTCTTGAGGGCCGCCATGATCTCCCTGGGTTTCCGTTTTCAGAGTGAAGCTTGCAGACCAGGTTCTGATAGCGTGGGTTAATCGAGAGGCTCTGAAGGATCTATTGTGCCATCCTGAGGGACCTCCACCGGGGCCTGCTCCCGAACCGGCTCCGTCTCACCATCGGTTGTGGAGCCGGAATCGGGCCCGCTGGGGGTGGTGGTTTCCTGTCCAGGGGTGACAATGCCCTCCTGTCCACCCGCTGATGGGGCCATCTCACCACTCCCAGGTCCATGATAATCCACCGTGGTTTGGGGGGCGCTGCCATCGGTAATGACCACTTCCTCATCCTGATCAAGCTTGTCATAGTCGATGGCTGCGGCGTCCTCTTCAATAGCGCTGGCTTCCAGGGCGGCCTTCTCCTCGGCAGAGCTGTTTTCCTCCCCACTCCCGCTGGGTTGCTGTCCGGTATGGGTCGCTTCGTGATCAAGCATCTGCGTTCCACCGGAGGAACTGCCACTGCCGACGAATTCACGCCCATCTTGAATGGATCCCTCACCACCACCGTCATGGGCCAAACCGCCATCACCCAGAGGATCCATCCCTTGGCTCACATTGGCCCCCCCCCATTCTCCGGTCTCACCAATGCCTTCCCCGCTTCCATCCAGCCCACCCAAACCCTCTCCCTGGGATAAGGCGTCACCATCAGCAGAGCCCTCCATATCTCCTGGAGAGGAGGAAAAGGGTGATGAGCCATTGGTCGGATCGGTTTCGACGCCCGCCAGTGCCGATCCCAAATCTCCTCCCAACATCCCCGGTGCAATCCGGTCTTCCAACTTAATGGCTTGTCCGCCTCCCACCTTCTTCTTTTTCTTGCCCATGGATAAACTCCCCACATGTTAATGATTGTTATCGAATATCGTAGATATTATTCAATATATCACATAGGGATGCCAGGATGTGGCGTTAATCAAAGCCGTGAGTGTGATGGCCAAATATCCTGCAAAAACGGTCATATATGGCTCTCATACCGCCCTCGTTGTGGATTGCCGTCATGGACACAACGGCAGTTTCTTCCGTTGAATTGACCACATATTCATAAAATCGATCAGGGTGTGTTAACCCGGTTTGATGCATCGAAGAGCAGAGTAAAGTGGAAGAAAAATGAACAAACCATGTCGAGCTTGTCAAATATAGGTTGGTCCGTAAAACATTATCCATATGGTGTAAAAAAAAGGATTCGATTTTACTGAACTGCGCTTCTGTGCATCCAAACATGCCGTATATTATGTTTTGCGATAACACACCCTGGATTGAACTCAGGCCAGAAAAAGAGAGGTTCGGCTAGAAAGGAAGGTGGGATTCAGGGGGACTAGGGTCACCGCCCAGGAATCCCCGGGTGAAGGTTACCCAGCGCAGGAATCGCCAGGATAAAGAGGAAAAAACGGTAGGGGCAGTGGAGGAGGGGGCTTGGATGCTGAAATAGCCACAACCAAGTCCCCTCTGAATCCAGACTCAGGAGAGGGCGTCCAGCTCCAGCTGACGCAATACCGCTTCGATGATCAACAAGATCACCGAGATCACATTGGCCACCAGCGCCCCCCAGGCCAGGGCGGTGGCAAATTCGGAATTATTCAAAATATAAAAGGATCCAAGGGCTGGCACCAGATGGAAGTCGGCCACCAGGCTCGCCGCCATGGTCATGGCCCCGGTAGTGCGCCTGGCCCCAAGCTTCAGGGTGGTGGCGATGAGATTCATGGAAACCGCAATGATCAACTCATAGCCGTTACCATGAAACAGATAGCTGACCGTGGTCGTCAGAGCCATCAACAAAAAAAAGGTAGTCCACACCAATCGCCATTCCATCGCTTGGGGTCTCCTTAGCTCTTGGGATCGGCAGAAGTGGCTTGTTGCGCCCGCACCATCTGCTCAGTTAACAAAAAATCAGGGAGTTGTTCCAGCTGCGCCAGGGTGCCCATGATCAGCACCTGATCGCCAGCATGGATGTGAATATCGGGATTAGGCAGTAGCATCAGCCGCCGCTGGCCTTTGCGTTGAATACCCAAAATATGCGCCCCGATCACCGAGCGCAGCATGGAATCCCGAATCGCCACTCCATCCAGGGAAGAATATTTTTCTACCGTGATATCCCGGATGTCCAGATTGACAAACTCTCCGAAGGCAACCCGATCCAAAAAGCTGGATTGCTTGCCCTCCGGGTCCGGGGGGTGGATGGCGATGGCGGAGATGCGTTGGCCGATCAATTCGTTGGGCATGATCACAACGTCGGCCCCGATCTTGCGGAGTTTATCCCGGGACTCCTTGTGGTTGGCAATGGAGATCACCAAAAACCGTTCGGCGATATCGGGTTTGAGCTCCTCTTCGAGAATCTTGCCGGTGACCACAGCGGTGATGTTGTCGGAATCTTCGGCAAAGGTGGCGATAATCCCCCGGGAATGCTCCACCCCGGCCCTTCGGTAGCTATCGTTCAGAAAGGGATTCAAGGGCATGACATCAGCGACGTTATCTTCTCCAGCCTGGGCCAGGCGTTCGGCATCGTCGTCAATCACCACGAAGGGAATATCCTGGCGGGCCAACCGGCGCACCACCTGGCGGGAAATTTCCGTATATCCGGCAATAATGAAGTGGTCCTTGAACTGTTTCACCCAGTGCTCCGTTATGGCTTCACGAATTTTTCCGATCAGATCTTCATTGACCACCACGCTGATGGTGACGCCCAAGGCATAGGACCACACCATCACCCCCCCCAAAATCAACAGGATCACAAACAGCTTTCCTGGATTGGAGATGGGATGGGTCTCCTGATAACCGACGGTAGTCAGCGTAAAAACGGTCTGATAGACGGCATCCAGAAAGGGGTAATCATCGATGATCATGAACCCCAGGATGCCGATGGTATTGACCAGAATCAGCGCGACCAGCGGTGGCCTGAACCGCCCCAGGATATCGTAGAGATCCCGGGGACGTTTGGTAAACCTGTTACGCAGGGTAAGTTCTCCCGGTTGATTTTGGCTCCAGTTTGCCCTCTGTATCTGGCTGGGGCCAGGGGGGAATGACAATCCCTCCGGAAATAACCAGTTTTAACCCCTCTTCCACACTCATTTCCAGAGGGATCACCTCTTTTTCCGGCACAAAAAGCAAAAAACCACTGGTGGGATTGGGGGTCGTGGGGAGAAATACGTTCAACACATTTTGATTGGTTTTTTCCTGCACTTCACCACGGCCTGTGCCGGTGACAAAGCCAATGGCATGCACCCCCCGGCGAGGATATTCCATCAGGATAACCCGATGGAATTGATCTTGAGTCCTGGAAAAAAGGGTCTCAAGGAGTTGTTTGATGGCTTTATGGAGATTGCGGACGAAAGGGATTCGGCCAATGATATCTTCACCAAACTCGACCACTCTTCGACCGACAAAATTGCTGGAAAAAAGGCCCACCAGAAAAATCACAAAAAGAGCCAGCAGCAATCCCACTCCAGGCAGATAAAAAGGGAGCAGGTTGTCAGGGTGGAGATCAGTGGGGAGGAAGTTCAGAGCCTGATCGGCAAAACGGATCAGAAGGGTCAGAATATAACCGGTCAAGCCCAGGGGGACGGCCACCAGCAGTCCAGTGATGAAATATTGGCGGAAACCGTGCTTGAAAGTGAGGCGAAAAGGCTGCACCCGTTCCCCCCTGATGATAGCTGGGCCTATGGTCCAAACCTTGGGAAGATCCTCCCCAAGGGAGATTTTCGAATCAGGACATTAAAAAAAAGCCGGATCCGATCAAAAAAAACAGAGCCGGGAAGGGGCCGATTCCCGATTATTTCAGGTGGCGACAGGCGCACTCGAAATAGATCCCTGGGACCATTCACCCGGGTTTGCCCCTCTGCTCACCCGGGTTGGCCCTCTGCCAATTCCAAAGGACAAAGTGAACTGAGAGGGTTCGACATTTGGTCTGCTATCCATCGCACCAAAGAGCTGTTTGGTAACCTGTTAGATGGGAGACGACAGAAAGCGCAGGTCGGCAGCCGAGGGACGAAGCCCTCTCACCAGCAGAGGAGAGATCTAGAAACCACACATTCCTCCACCGCAGCTACCACCCCCCATATTGGGTATACCGCAAGCGGGCCCCGGGGCATCTCCACCACTCTTCACCGAGCCGACAATTCCACCCGTCGCAAAAATTTTCCGCACCTTTTCGGCCCCACACTCGGGGCAGTTTTTAGGTGGCGGATCGGACATGGGATGATTTTTTTCAAAACGGATTTTGCAGCCGTCACAGGCATATTCATACAAGGGCATGAGTCAAGCTCCTTTGCAAACGATAACGACCTCTCCCCAAACATTCCGAAGAGTGTACCAGAAGCCCTCCCGGGCCATGGCCATACCAGGAGGGCTTCGGATCAGGGAGAGGGTGTCATTTTTTCACTTGGCGTTCCACATGCACCATCACCTCGGGGATCACGTCCGGGTGGAGGCGCAGGCGGATGGGATGTTCTCCCAGAGTACGAATGGGGTGGGGAACGTCAATCACCCCCTTGGGCAGTTCCAAACCCTTCTCTTCGAAAAAGGTGAAGATGTCGGAGTTGGTGACCGAACCGAAAAGTTTTTCGGTTGCCCCGGCAGGGCGCTCCAGAACCACCGTTACCTCGGCAATGGCAGCCGCCAGCTTTTCGGCGGTCTCCAACACCTGCCGCTGACGCTCCTCAAAAGCCTGCCGTTCTTTTTCGAAGCGGACCAGGTTTTTCTTGGTGGCTGGCAAGGCCTTGCCTTGGGGCACCAGATAGTTGCGACCATAACCGGCACGTACTTTAACGACCGATCCCAGGTCACCCAATTTACTGATTTTTTCAAGCAGTATCACTTCCATGGATCTTCACTCCTTGGAAATTCCGTCATCCTCTTCCGGTTTGGGAAGACGTTTGCGGAAATCCATCCAGGTATCAAACAGGCCCACGATCATCACCAGGAGAAACAGTTCTCCCCATAAGATCAGGGCGGCATAGAAAACGCCCCGGACAAATCCGGAAACGCCATAAAGTCGAAAAGCGGTAAGCACCACGGCCAGCCCCTGAAAAAAATAGGGAATGACCAAAAAAAAGACCAGATTGACGCCCAAATTTCCCAGGCTTCCAGAAGCAGTCAGAGCCAGTAGCCCCGAGCCGATGAAAGGCCAGATCAGAAAGAAGGGGAGTCGAATCCCCTGGGGCAATTCCGGGGTCAACCAATCCTCACCCCAACGCCCAAGCAGCGAGCGGGCCAAAGCCAGATTGCCCACCTGCACCAAAAACCAGCCCGTGGTAAAGAGCGCTGGAAAGAGCCTGGCCAAAATCTCGACGATCTGGTCAAGCCCGGTGCGTAATTCCATCAGGGCAACGGCATCCATCCCCTGTTCGGCCCCATCCTTGAGAAACTGCCCCCGAGCCGCCTCCATGGCGGTGCGGGCCGACTCGGATGGATCGAAGCCGGAAAGAAATGCCAGGAGGAGTCCTCCAGCCAGCAGCAGCAGGCTGATGAAAAAAGCGACGCTGCCACACTGACTCATCCGCCAGCCGTTGCGCAACATCCAGGCGGCCAGTAGTGGAAAGGCCCCGAACAGCAGGATCACCATTGCGGGAAAGTGCATCTCGCCGCTCAAAAAAAGCGCACCGGCTACCGGAAACGCCAACGCCTGAAATCCAGCCTTCATCCCTTGACGTAGGGCCACCAAAAGCAAGGGCAGGGGGGCTACCAACTGCAAAGGAGCGAGCAGCACCGCGCCCAGAGGGATGATCAAAAGTGCCGTAGCGGTCACACCCGCCAGCACTGGATTGGCGACCAGCGCTCTCAGGAACATGACCCCATCCAGGCATGATGACAACCACAGCTTTCCGGTGGTAAACGAACATGGGATGAAGGACGAATCACGAGACCAAAAACGGCAATAATGCGATATTGCGGGCCCGTTTAATGGCGATGCTCAAGCGGCGTTGATGGGGGGCACAGACGCCGGTGATGCGGCTTGGGACCATTTTGCCCCGCTCGGTGATGAAGCGCATGAGCAGTTTGGGGTCTTTGTAATCCATCACCACGGTTTTGTCGGCACAAAAGAGACACACCTTGCGCCGCCGATAGAAGGGACGACGGAAACCCACGCCACCTTTTTTGTCGCCCCGAGGGCCACCACCGCCACCAAGTCCACCACGGGAACGGGAATCTCCACCTCCGGCGGGACTGCCGTCACCACTGCTTAGTTGATCATCCGACATATTATGATTCCTTCAAAGTTTGATTTGAGTCAGTTTGGTTGGCCTGATGCGGATTGATTCAGAAGTTCTTCGATCAGGCTCGGACCGGATTCGCTCTCTTCCCCATCCTGTGGCTGGGGAAGAATTTCCAGGGCCACCAATTCAGCACGCCCCCAACGAACCTGGCCTTCCCGAATCCAACGTTTCTGGTTGAGTTGTCCATGAACCAGAAGCCGGGTTCCGGCAGTGAGACGTCGGCACGCTTCTGCCAGGGAGCCGATGGCGACAACGGTCATGCGTAAGGCCATCCGTTCCCCGGTGGCGGCGTGTTGGGTGCGAGCGATGTGTTCCAGCTCGAACCGCGCCACCGGTCTGCCCGCAGGCGTGACCCGAATTTTAACGGCTTTGCATAACACCCCTTCCAGGGAAGCCTGGTTAAGTGGTTCCAAGGCTTCCGAGTGGACCGGCGTATCAGGTTTGACCGTCAGTGTGTCGGGTTTGACCGGGAGCTCCGACATTTTTTACACCTCAGCAGGCGCAGCCTCCTCTGCTGGGGGCGTGTCGCTGGCAGGTGTAGCAGCATCAGCAACCGGGACACTGGCAGCCGGGGCAGCACCATCAACATCCGGGGCCGCATCCGCAGCGGGCACTTCCCGACGCTCTTCTGCAGGGGCCAGGGGACTTGAATCCATGGAGAGCTTTTGGATCCGGATGTTTTGATATTTCAGGACATCCTCATCAATGCGCAGGCGCTCTTCCAGCTCACGCATCAGGGGGCCTCTCCCTTCCACCATGTGGAAGACATAATAGCCCTTGGCATTCTTCTTGATAGGATAAGCCAATTGCCGACGTCCCCAGAGTTCGGTCTTGAGGATTTTTCCGTCGTATTTTTCGATGATGGCGGTTACCCGGGTGTTGATCCGTTCCACCTGTTCGGTGGTCAGGTCGGGTCTTAGGATGTAGATGGACTCGTAATAGGGCACAGCGTCTCCTTTCGGGCTTTGATTGCGGATCTTTATGGCCCCGGTTCGAGGTTGAGCCGGAGCAAGGAAATCGCAAGGATTGGAAAAAACGCGCCATTATGACTTAACCAGTCAGGATTTTCAAAGTGAAACTTACACTTTTACCCAACCGGGAAATACCGGGTTTTGCTGGGACACAGCCTTTTTTTACCACCCGTCATGGGGGCGTGAGCCAGGGGGCTTTCGGCAGTCTCAATCTGGCTTCCCATGTGCCAGACCAACCGGCCCATATCCTTGAAAATCGCACCCGGCTCATGGCCACCCTCAATCGCCCTCTCAAGACTCTCTGTCTGGTCAACCAAATCCATGGCACCAAAACCCTGATTGTCGGTAGCGAAGATCATACCGAAGTTGATGGGGATGCCCTGGTGACCGATCAGCCGGGAGTGGTCATTGGAGTCTTTACCGCCGATTGCGCACCGGTCCTTTTTTGTGACCCCAAAGCCCGGGTCATCGGCGCAGCCCATGCTGGTTGGCGAGGGGCGTTTGGAGGCATTCTGGAAAGCTGCATCCAGGCTATGGAAAACCTCGGAGCAAAAAAAGCAGGCCTCTCCGCCCTGATCGGTCCCTGCATTTCGGCTGAGTCATACACGGTAGGTGCTGAATTTCGGGAACATTTTATCCACTCTTCGACTCTGGAAGGAGGAATGGCCAACGAAGCATTTTTTAGGCCCATTACCAGAACCAGCTTTTCAGATGGCAGTAAAATAGGTAAGATCACGTTCGACTTGCCGGGTTATATCCAAGATCGGTTGGTCCGCAACGGGCTCAGTCCTGACGGAATTCACCATGACAATCAATGCACTTTTAAACTGGAAACAGACTTTTTCAGCCATCGGCGTGCGACGGTACGGCGAAAAAGTCCCTGTGGCCGGCAAATGGGGGGAATTCTGCTTGTCTGACTCTCACCGAAAAAAACAGCTCTTCTCTCTCCTGGCCATTCCCATGCTGATGGCCGGATGGCTCCTGCCCCTCTCCCTGGCAGAGGCCTCCTCACCAGGTCTCAGCTACCTGATCGAACGGGTAGCCCGGCAGGAAGGGGTGGATTCGGAACTGCTCCACGCCATGGTCGCTACGGAGTCAGGCTTCAATGCCCAATCGGTCTCCACCAAAGGCGCTGCGGGACTCCTGCAACTCATGCCGGCCACAGCCCGGGCCATGGGGGTGGTTAATCGTTTCAATCCGGAAGAAAACCTCCGGGGCGGAGCGCGCTATATCCGTCATCTGCTGGAACGCTTCGATGATTTAAGCTTGGCCCTGGCCGCCTACAATGCAGGCCCCGGCAACGTCATTCGCTATCAGGGTGTTCCCCCTTTTGCGGAGACCAAGGATTATGTCTTTCGGGTACTCCGCCACTACCAAAAGCTGGAAACCCGCAAAACCGGAGCTCTCACCGCCAAACCCAAGCGGCGTCCCCCACAAGACAAGGAACTCCTGCGGACCATCTACCGCTTCCAAAGGGATGACGGTACCCTGGTGTTGACTGATCGTGTACCGGCAAGCGCTTCACCGGAAAGTCCTGCCAAGGTTCAGACCATCACCGTAAAGCAAAAAACAGCCACCCCCCCCCTCGCCAGAGAAAAAGTGGTACTGAGCGCCCCCACCAACCCTCAGCTGGGCCAGCAAGCCACGGCCCAGGCTACCATTCGACCCAACAGCGACCGATCTGGTACGATCTCAATAACACCTTCTGTCAGCCACACGGTCAAAAAAGACGCTGTGCCCCTTGCCAGAGCCAGCCAGAGCCAGGCAGCCACTCACACACGTCAAACCAACGCCATATCATCCCCGGAAGAAAACCGGCAGTCAGTCAAAATAACGGCCCTCCCACCGCTCCCTCCAGCTCCCACTGGGCTGGAAGTGACGACGATCACCGAGGAGCCAACCCGTCCAGAAAAAACCGCAACCGTCGAGCCCCCTCTACCTACGGACACCAAAAACGTCATTCGGCGGGTCTCCAACTCCGAACGTTCCGAAACCGTCCCCCTGCTTGCCAACCGGAAGCAGGCTCGAACCATTCGTCTGGTTTCCAATCTGGGTCATGTCGAAGGGTTTGGGGATGCGGGCACGGGTACCCTGCGCACCAGTCGCTGACGGGGAAAAACACCACTTTCGGACGTTAGAGTTAGGCGGCTCACCATACCGCAAGAGATCAGGGGAGGTGTCCTCAAGGGCTGACGGGCTCTTAAAGTTTGTTGGTTGCAGAAAGAATGCGTTCCAGACGCTGTGTCGTTGCACCACTCCTTTCTTTATATAGATGCTGAAAAATTCTTTTCCTACTCTTCATACCCGTGCCGACCATCACAGACAGGCTGTTTGGCGCTTCGCCCACAGGTGCAAATGGCCACCGTCCGGGTTTTTTCAAGATGAAGCTTTTGGGCATCCCGGCAGCGCCCCTGGCCAGATTGGTCACACAAGGGGCTCTCAAGACTCTCCCCACAGTGGCAAATGGTGTGCTCCCCTGGGCCAAGTCGAATGACAATCGGGTGGAGACCATGCACAGGCCTTCTCCATGAATCAATAGATGGGTTAAAAGTGAACGATATCCTCACAGCCGATCTCATCACCCGCTGCCTCGACCGGAATATTAGCGGTGGGGGGAGTGGCACTTCAAGCGATGAATGGGATCGTCTTGATCCCGCCGCTGTTTTGGTACCTCTCTATCAGGAAAAGGGCGCTTGGCGACTGCTTTTGATTCGACGCTCTGGTCAAGTAGCCACCCACAAGAGTCAGATTGCCTTTCCGGGAGGGCGACGGGATGATACGGACCAGGATGATCGGGCCACGGCTCTGCGAGAGACCCGGGAGGAGATCGGGCTTGATCCGGAAAATATCCGGGTATTGGGTTTTCTCTCTCATCAGGCTACTTCGACCACCGGTTTTTTGATTGTCCCGGTCGTCGGTGTTTTGTCTTTTCCCTTTCAGCTCGCTCCTGCACCGGAGGAGGTGGCGGGGGTACTGTCAGTGCCTCTTGATTTTTTTCTGGCAGCTGAACCTTTGGTCCAAGGCGATCACCGCCGTTACCAGTATGGCGAGGATCTCATCTGGGGCGCTACCGCAGCCATTATAGAACAGTTGATTCTACGTTTAAAATCCGGGATAAAATCGGCATCATCATAAAATTCCAAACGGCCCCTGTGCCGACAGAGTTGGATCGAAGTGCAAAGGGCTCAATCTTGGGCAGCACCGCTGAAACTGAACCAAATCAGCTGGACGAAAAAAGGATAACAATCGTATGCATCTGATTGCCAACGGATTTTTCAAGCCATGAGACTTATACTCCTACTGGCCCTTGGTTTGTTGATACTGGGTGCTGTTTTCTGGCTTCTCAAACAGTTTTGGAAAACAGCCCACACCCCGGAAGAGGGTACCGCCACCGGTGAAGCCGCCAACGATATAGAGCAGCCCCCTCCCTGGATCGAATCCCGACAGGCGCGCCTGCTGTTGATTTTGGTGATGGTGCTGTTTGGTTTGATGGGCCTGGAACATGTATTGCGGACCAACAAACAAGCCCCCCCCGAGACCTACATCCCTCCCCACATGGAGGAGGGGAAGCTGGTGCCCGGACAGTTTAAATAGGCCAGGGCCTGATCCAAAGTCGTGCAGGAGGTCATTTTCAGGAACAAATGGCCTCCCGCCCTTTTGGAGTCACCAAATGGCGTTCCTCAAGCCTTGCCTGACACCTTTGTTAACAGGCCCTGAAACCATGCGAATTTATTCCTTTCCCGTTGCCCCTTGTCGCGCCTCTTGCCACTGCTGATAGCGCTTCGCAAAAAAGTGTTCCAGATCTGCCACCACCTCTTGATCACTGCTACCGGTCACCTTACGCATCAAGATGGTGGAGGCTTCCTCCAGAAGGCGCAGGTCGTTTTCAATCATGGGGTAGCTCTTTTTGAGCCTTTTGAGCGCCTTGACCGCAGACTCCCCTTCGGGCTTGGGAATATCCAGAGGTTCGGTGGGGGGTGGGGAGGGACTTGCCGTGCTGTGACTTGCCAAAAACTCGGCAAATTTAAGCAGGGCATGTCGATCTTCCGGCCCCATTTTCCGCCAAGCAGCCAGCAGCTTGCGTTGTGTGTCGTCCGGGCCCATCACCATCATGGCGGCTTATCTCCCAACTCTCGGTGAATAAAGGAAAATGTTTGGATTTTGCCTAATAATCAGGCAGGTTGCCTGGAATTTAAGCAACCTTTTTGCCCTAAACAGAGTCAGGGTAATAAAAAACCACTTAAAAACAAGGCTGTAAAATTGGTATGGAACTTGATAGACCATTACCATGACTAATCGTTAATAAGATAATTTCATGCAGCATCAGATAGACCCCAATCAACCCATCGAATCAGTAGGAGATCAGGCCATGCGGCCCCTCAGTAAAACCTCATCAAGACCATATACCACCCGGTTCAGGGACGCCACCCGAGCCATTTTGACCAACACCATTGCCGTCACTCTGATGACTGCCTGTGTCACTGGCCTGATCCACCTGCCCAACGCCATTCAGTTTTTGACCCGCCAGCAACTCCCCCACTGATTCCAATATCCATAGGGCATTTCGGTTCCCTGTAGCAAGCATGAGCGCCCCGCCCCTTTGGGAACAGGGTAGACCCAAAAGCGATCGCCACTCTTTTTTTTCTCTGGTGAAAACTTTTCAGCCAAACCATCCACCCAATCATCAAAGCATGGCCACGATGGATGGGGGGATCCCCCCCTGTCGGGAACTCGACGCTCTCCTGGCTGTCCATCTGACGTGGGGGCTGGTGGCTTGACAGAGTCACTGGATTGACAAGGGTGTGGCAGGTTAGCACACCTGTCAAAGCCACTTTCAGAGAAGCTTGTCCTGTTGTTTGGCGGTTTTTTAAAAAAAAGATCAAAAAACTGAAAAATCGTTTAAACAAAAAGAGTTGAGGCAATTCAATCGAGGTATTCCCGTCTAAAAAACACCTTGATCGGCGTGTCTGCTTACAGTCTTGGTATGAAACTTGTAAAATCAGTGCCCCCAAGTACAGTTTTTCCCACCTGCCTCAACCAAATTTTGACGGCTTGGGCTAACGAAGGGAACAAAAAGAGGAGATTGAAGATGCACATTTCATCTCAAGTGGAAGATCTTATTTCAACAATTGGCAAAATAGCGGATTGGGGACGCAAGGAGCAAACTTGCCCGGATGGAGAGTCCCATCACCCCTCTGTCTGCCTTAGGGGTTGGCGTGGAAGTCTCTGCCACAACTGCGAGAAGTGCGGTTTGTGGAGTGAAGGGGGAGATGAGATCAACCCCTACGCGTACAACAATTGCAACATGGTATAGCTTGAACAGGGTATGGGGGGCACCAGCCTGAACCCATTGGGTGAATCAGGTCAAAAGGCTGAAGATAGTAGCTTTGGAGGCGCTTTAAGCTCCGGTATCGAATTCAGCGATTACCGGGGCGTGGTCCGATGGCCGGGGCCACCCCCGGGGCGTGGCATCGATGACGCAACGGGATAACGTCAAAGCGAGCCCCTGGGACGCCAATATGTGGTCGATGCGCACCCCACGGTTGCGGGGGAATGAACCGGCCCGATAGTCCCACCAGGAAAAATGGCCTCCCCGGGCCTCCTTTTCCCGGAAACAATCCACCAGTGGCAGGCCGATCAGCCTCTGATATCCCTCGCGTTCCGGGGGAGAGACCAAAATTCCCCCAGCCCAGAAAGCCGGATCATGGACATCCCGGTCGTCCGGGGCAATGTTGAAATCCCCTGTGACAATCAGCGGCTGGCCGGTTTTCAGTTCTTGGGCAACGTAACTCTCCAAGGCCTTGAGCCATTCCAATTTGAACCCATACTTATCTGACCCGACACTGGCTCCGTTGGGGACATAGACGTTGATCACACGTGTATTCCCCACAGTCACTGCCAAAAAGCGTTTTTGAGCAGGATCCACCCCTGGCAGCTCCTTCAACACCTGGCTTGCCTCAAGCCGGCTCAATACCGCCACCCCATTGTAGGTTTTTTGTCCTGAAAACCAGGCCTGATAGCCCATATCAGCAAAGGCGGCCTCCGGAAACAGGTCATCGGTAAGCTTGGTTTCCTGGAGGCAGAGCAGATCCACGGGATATTCCTGCAACCAGGTCTGTACCTGCTCTTGACGGACTCTGAGGGAATTGACGTTCCAAGTGGCGATTTTCATGTTTGGCAACACATTTTGCGCTCTGGACTCGTTATTCTCTCCAACCCCTGGCCAGGAGTGAGAGGGGGAAGTCAGCCGCGCATGAAGGAGGAGAGGGCTCGAATGGCGTCAAGCTTTCCAGCAGTAGGTCTGAATTTCCCGGACTGAATCCAGGTCAGCCAATTTTTTCAGCATATGGCTTAAGACTGAGGGCTCTTTTCCCCCCAACTCCATGCTGATGGCATAACACTCGGCAGAACGTCCCTGGCCCTGGATGGAGTGGCCGTTGATGCCCAGATTGGCCAACAGCTCCAACACCGGTAGCAAGGCACCGGTTTGATGGTTGATGGAAAAAGTGACGTGGAGATTTTCCCCCCGGCTTTGGATCGACCAGGAACCTGATTCCCAAACACCGCTCTGGGCATTGTCGCAATCGGCGTGATGGACAATCCAACGACCATCACCGGAGAGGCGCCCCCGGATGGGATCTTCCGGTGCGGCCAAGCAGCAGGCGGACCAAAAAATGTCCGGCCCGGTGAGGGAGGTGAGGGTAAAATGGCCGTTTAGATTTCGCCGTACCCCTCTGACGGGAATATCCTGGCGTTTCAAGGCTTGCTTGACCAGGGTACGCGCCCGGGCGGTTTTGACCACATCCAGCCAAGCGCGCTGGGGGCGGGCATCCTTGGCAGTCACCACCTGCACCACATCCCCATCGTTGAGGGTGTGCTCCGGTGGGCGTTGAATGCCGTTGATCCGCCCCCCCGTACAGCGTTCCCCAAGCTCGGTGTGGACCAGATAGGCAAAATCCACCACCACCGAACCCACAGGAAAGGTGAGGCGATCTCCCTGAGGGGTATAAACATCGAGGAGGTCGGGCAAAACGTGGGCGTGCACCTCCGACATCCGCAAATCACTGTCGCCGAGGGTAGCCAATAGCCGCATATATTTTTGCGGATCGGGTCCACTTACCCCCCATTGGGCGAGAATACCCATGCGGTTGGCCTCTTCATCCCGGGTGCGAATCACATGGATGCTCAAAGGCTGCCCTTCCCAAAAGACCCGGCTGGAGAGGGCTCTGAAACCGTTGATGCGGGGCGCGTTGAGATAATCCCGAACGTGGCGGGGCAGGGGGCCGAAAAGGCTGTGCATTTTGCCCAACACCCGCCAGGCGGCATCATCGTCAGCCACCAGCAACTTCAGACGATAGACCGGCCAGCCAATCCGCCGCAGGCGACCGGTACCCGGATTTTCGGTGAGATAAAAAAAATCAGCGATCTTTTTGGGCTCCAGGAGATAATCTTCCGCCAGATTATCATCCAGGAGTTTTTCCAGGTGGCCTGTCAGGCGATCCATGCTGGGGGCTGAGCGTTTTTGCAGACTGAGCAGGGTGCTTTCCGCCCGTTTGCTCTGCACCGGCATCAGGTGATTTAAGATCCGGGCGATCAGGGCATCGGCCAGGGCCATCATTCCCAGACGTCTGGCCACCCCCACATAGATCAAACCGAGGCTGGCTTTGGTTTTGGCTTTGGCTGGTCCGTGAACATGGAGGGTTTCGGTGTTGTGTAAAACATCGAAAATTTTGACGATCAAAACCCTCAGATCCTTGGCAGCGGCTCCGAGAATACGGCGATAGGTGGCGGGCAGGTCTCCAGCCCCTGTTTTGAGGCTGCGAATTTTGGAAAGCGCCTGAACGATACCCAGAACCTCTTCGCTAAATTCTCTGATCCGCTCCTCAGCTTGACGCTCTTCGGGGGCATCTTCGATGGCGTCGTGAAGCAGGGCTGCACACACCGCAGGCAGGTCGATCAAACCCCAGGTCAGGCAGTTGTGGCTTACTTCCAGACAGTGGGTCACATAGGGTGCACCATCCAGTTTGCGCACCTGACCGTCATGGAGTTCCACTGCCAGACGAGCGCAATAATCCACTTTCCGGGCCGCCTCTTCTCCGAGACGATCACGGCTTAGTTCTACCAACTCGGTGATATGCCTTTCCAGATCCATAACCATTCCAAATTGATGTTGAGCCAAGCCCAACGAAGATACCATCCACCCCGTTTCATGCCCACCCGGGACCACAACCCGACAGAGAATAGCGAATCCAATGCCGTCATGGACAGGAATTATGGGCCGCTTTGCAGGTTGAGTAAAAAGGATTTTTTAAAAAAAATGCACAAAACCCCACCGCAGGTGACTTCCAGACCTTGAAAAATTGTTGAAAGTCGTACAGCTTTTGCCGTTACGTGGGCATAATAAGCCGGATAGACTTAAATCCCAGGGTGGGCGTTTCCCCCCCCCATGGGAGCAATTCGGTACCGCGTCCTGGAAATGAGATCCAACAGGCCAGGTTGGAGATGCCTTATTCCGTTTGGGAGGAAGATATGATTGTAAGATTCATCAAGTGGCTGTTCAGAAACATCGGCCCCTACGTTTTGGGCATCTCCGTAGGAATCGGTTTTGCTTACCTGCTGATAATTTTCGTGGCCCAAACGGAAATTCCCATCAACATGGATAACCTGACCCGGTATATCCCTTCTTTGTCGGTGGAACCGGAAACCCTGATAACCCCTCCGGAGCCACCCACCTCGGAGCCGCCGCCAGCGAAACACACCCCACCCCCCGTAGCTGCTGTCGAAGCCCCGGTAGAAACGCCGGTTGAAGCGCCCGTCGCACCCCCTTCACCAGCTGAACCTGCTGAGACCGTTGGGGTGGCGGGTATGGGTGTGGACCCGGCATGGACGGCACAGGCTGCCGCTGAAAACCAGGCGACGACAACGCCATCCACCGAGTTGCCGAATGAATTGAGCCTGCCCATTACCCCTGTCGTTACGCAGTCGTCCCAAGCCCAAAAAAGCACTCCGGCTGCCAAAGGGAGCGGGCTTGCCTACACTCCCGCAGTCAAATCTCCAGCCAAAAGCAAAAAGAGCACCGCCAAAAAGGTCTCCTGTGGTACTCCCCCCAGCCAACCCGGCTTTGCCATGGATCGTTACCTCTCCTGCCAGTGGTATCGCCACTGCCTGGATCGTCTGGATCGCGCCCGGCGCATGATCTCCAGAGGGCGTGATCTTTGTCCCAAATCCGGGGCCAATGCCCAACAGTGTCGCAACTATTATCGCTCGCTGGAATCCCGCTATCAGCCGGAAATGTGCAATCAGTGGCGAGGTTATTCCGCCATTGGTGGATAGTGGCTTGTTCTCCTGGGGTGGAGCAGCCGCTCTGCCTCAGGATGAGCACCAATGGGTGATGATTTCAGACGAAATTCACCCACCACCCACTCACTTTCCCGGCTTTGGATAAACCCGCCCTGGCTTGGTTCACCTGCCGGTCTACCTGCCCCGGCGGTAAGGGCCAATCTGTTTTTCCAGCATCCCCTCGGTCCATACACCACGATAAATGAACCACCACCCCCTTTTTTCTGAAAATATTTTTGACACATATTTCCTGAAAAAAGGCAAAAAAAAAGGCCCTGTCCGGGGGCCTCTTATCACTTCTTTTTCTTTGATTTATCTCATGATTCAGTCAAACATTCTTTAGTCTCCTTGTCTGATGGTGGCGGCACCCGGAGAACTCCTCCGAGAGGCTCCTCATCCAGTTGCCGAAATGTCGTTACCCCATTTACGATAACGAGTTGCCCAAAAAGTTTCAATGATCCATAAAAAAAACGATTCCGCCAACTTTCCCGTTCCGTGACCACCCATGGGAAAACCGAATACTTTGGCTTATTTGGCTAAACCAACCTTGGCTTGCATCCTGCCGTCCTGGCACGAAAATCCCGGTAATTATTCGCTCATTACACGAAAGGGGAGTCGAACCCACCCGGTCATTCGTTCAGATCGTGATCGCGTGATCGAAAATCAATGCACCCGGTTTAATTTTTTGGTTTCCATCACCCCGGAGGCATCGCCCCATTTTTCCCGCAACTCCATGGCATTGTCCGTCAGCTCTTCCTCATCCACACCGAGATGCTCGGCCATGACGGCTGTCCGCCAGTAGGGTTCCCCCTCATCGTCGTAACCGGTAGGAGGGGGCGGGGAGCCATAAATCTCTTCCAGAGCCATGCGCATGGCTTTACGGACCACCGGGTTGCGGCTCTTGGCCAAAAATTCCCAGGCATCATCATAGCCGGGGTGGTCCGGACCATCCTCAATCACCCTCAGAACCTCTTCAATTTCGATTTCGTCGCCGATCATACCGATTCCCAGGTTGCTGTCAGAAGGGTGCGTCATTGCCGATGCTCCTTGGAGTTGAGTCTGGTGTTTAAATGATTTGACCCGTTTGCCCTTGTCCAGACGATCATCCGGTTGAGAGCTGTTGTGCTGGAGCTTTTGCAATAATCGTACCTGTTTGTATGCTTATGGTGCAACATTTTGATAAATTGGAACTTATTGTGGTTCCAAAAAGAGTGTCCTGGAGCCTTGAAGCGCCTGACAATCTTTTTTCTCCCACTTTAAGTGGGACACTTTTGCCTTCAGATCCCCCCGGAGAGCCTGGGATAGGTATCATTTTCCTCCCAATCCATAAATCTCAAAATAGCAATGATGCAGAGGATGGCAGGACCGACGAGAAGGAAGGACGATTCGATGGTCAACGTTGTTTCTCCATATTTTGTTTGTTTTGAGCTTCTTTGAGCTCCTTTGTAAACACACCTCCCTCGTAAGGGTACAGGTATACTAGCAAGAGCTTTGCCAAGAGAATTTTACGCCAAATTTCATCATGTTACATAAGATTTTCATTGTTTTTCGTTCTCAGCCATCGACAGTGGTTTGACTGGCCTGTGGGGTGGGGCAGGGGTTAAAAATGAGGGGATTGAATAAATTTTGGCAGGTAAAATCGACATGGGAATGGACGTGAAAAGGGATGGGCAATCGCTTGATTTGAGATGGATTTTTTAACCAGGCAATTTTTGCCCCATCGCTCTGGGTACGCAAAGATGAAATGCCAAATCCAAGGGTGAAAAGGGGGCTGTCAGCTTTGTGGCACAGAGGAGGCAAAGAGGTGGGGTCAATGGAAAAGAAGTGTCCGCAACAGGTCGTTCAGGGCTGAATCAAGAGGTTGGCAGCAACCCGGAATTTCTGGAACACCACCCGGGCTGGAGAGATAAACCTTCCCCGCTTGGTGCGAATGTGACAATTCAACCTGCTGAAATTGCTTGAAATTTATCTTTATGGTGAAGTCAAAAGCATGGGTGGGAGCATCCAGAGGAGGCGAAAAGGATGCGCCTCTGTTCGTTCCAGACAGAGAATGGTACCCGGTTGGGACAAAATTTGGGCTGGCGCTTGTGCCCCTGCCAGCACGAGGGAAACAAATCGGGTGATGTGGGGGCCGTGGCCCGCTATCAGGGTATCTTTTTCCCAAGAGGTACACGCATACAACAAATAATCAGCCGAATCCTTGGGGCGAATATGGGGGATGATTTCAAGGTTTTGATGATCGCTCAGGTAGCGGGCCAGAATATCGGCGGTTTGCCGGGCTCGGGTCTTGCCGCTATGGCAAATCCGCGCCACTCTTACCCCGCCATGGGCCAGAAACGCCCCGCTCCTCTCGATTTCTGAAATTCCCCGAGGGGTCAGGGGGCGATCCCGATCAACCTCCTTGGGTACCGCCTCGCCATGATGGGCCAGGAGCAGTTTCATGGATTCTATTCCCGATCCTGTTTGTTGATCAGATTGGGATTGGCTGGATCAATGATCTGATCTTCCAGGGGTTTGCCGGTCAAGAGCCTGGCAAAGAGGGTGGGCTGGGGTTTTTCCAGGGGAGAACGCTGGCTGGGCTTGGGGGAGTCGTTTTTATCGCTGCCGGGTTGTGGAAGCTTGGTTTTCGGCATGATGCTCTCCTTGGTTTTTTTTGGGTCGCTATCCAACGGTGGCCTCAGGCACTTTTACAGCTCATGATACCAAATCCTGTTCAATCATCCAAAAAAACAATCCCAGGGGAGGGTGGGCATTCAATCACCATTCCCATGATTCAATCAGCGTTGTCGCTGGTCATCCCCATCGCAAAACATGGTGGCAGGGGGCTGGTTGTGGAAAAATAGTTGGTTATGAACTCTCTCTCAGCCATCGATTCCCACCCAGATCAGAACCAACCCGGGGTAGGTGCGTTTCCCTTCGACACTTTCATGGCTGCTCTTAATCGAGGAGATCTCTGCCTCACAGTCAATCGACGCCTGGCCCGTACCCTGGCCAAGGCCTACGACCAAGAGCAGATTCACAAGGGCAGGCAGGTGTGGTCCACCCCGGAAATTTTGCCTCTATCTGCCTGGCTGCAACGCCTTTGGGGGGAGTGGCTGGATCTTCAGGAAGAGAGTGTCCCCCCCCTGCTCCTCACCCCCTGGCAAGAACGCACGCTCTGGCAGGAGATCATCCAAAGCTCACCGGAAGGGGCGGGGTTGATGCAGGTGGCTGATGCCGCTGATCAGGCCATGGAAGCATCCAGACTCCTGAACTCCTGGGGGTTGGAGATGAGCTGGCAACCAGTGGAGGAAAACGAGGATGTCCGGGCCTTTCGTCACTGGCAGGAGCTGTTTAGCCAGCACTGCCAGGACAACCAGTGGCTGGTGGAGTCCCAACTGATCGATTTTTTCCAAGAACGCCTTGGGGAGATTCCCTGGCCCAGCGCCTTGTGGTTGGCCGGATTTGATCGGATCACCCCCCAGCAGGATCATTTTTTGACAAGATTGGGTGATCTGGGCACCACCGTGACTCGACTCCCACCCCTTTCAGATCCCTTGGCTCGTGGCGTACGGGTGGGATTTCCCGACCGCCGGGGGGAAATTTTGGCCGCAGCCGGGTGGGCTCGGGATTATCTGATCAAACAGACCCCCAACAGCCCGGACCAATCCTCTCAGATGCCTGTAAAAATGGGCGTGATCGTGCCGGACCTGGACGCCCGCCGACAAGAGGTGGCCCGGATTTTTGCCACGGTTTTAGATCCCCAAGGGTGGCTGCCTCACCATCCCCCGGCGACACCGCTGTTCAATATTTCCCTGGGCACTCCTCTGGATGAGGAGCCCCTGATCCGTGATGCCCTCCATCTGCTCACCTTGGGGGAAGGGTATCTCCCCTTGGCCCGTTATCGGGAACTGCTCCACTCTCCTTTTTGGGCCGGGGGCATGGGTGAGTGGAGCGAGCGGGCTTTGATGGATGTGGCTCTGCAACGCCATGGTCACCTCACCATCTCTATTGAAGGCTTGATTTCAGCTGGATTGGGGGAGGGGGGTGGAGGGGATTTTGAGACGCCCCGGGAGAGCGGGGAAAATAAGCCTGAAAATCCCAGCCAAAAACGCGCCCCATCTCCCCAATTGGTGCAGAGTCTGAACCGCTTCCGGGAAGGGTTTGCAGAGAGCCCGAAGGCTACCGCCCCTCCCCAGGAGTGGGCCACCCGTTTTGCCGAATGGCTCACCCTTCTGGGCTGGCCAGGGGAGCGGGCCTTGGACTCCAGGGAATTTCAGAGCGTGGAAGCCTGGCGGGAACTCCTCACCACCTTTGCCTCTCTGGAACGGGTGGTGTCCGACATGACTCTGGGAGAAGCCTTGACCCAGCTGCGCCTACTGGCCCGGGAAAGCACCTTCCAGACCGAAACCCCTGAAGCACCCATCGAAATCATGGGGGTGCTGGAAGCGGGTGGGGAACGATTCGATGCCCTCTGGATCATGGGCTTTTCCGACGCCCTCTGGCCCCCCAACCCCGAACCCAACCCTTTTTTGCCCCACAACTGGCAGCGGGATCAGGGTCTGCCCAGGAGTTCCCGGGAAGCGGAACTGGTTTTTTCCCAACAGGTGACCACACGCCTTTTGGCTTTGGGCAGAGAGGTGGTGGTCAGCTATCCGGAGGGAGAAGAGGATCTGGAGCGCCGTCCCAGCCCACTGATCATGACCCTGCCCCCGGTGGATCCTGAAATACTTCTCCCCACACCCCCACCCACCCCCGCCCAATGGATCGGTGTCGATGGCCGGATGGAAACCCTCCCCGATCACCAAGCTCCGCCCCTTTCTCTACAGCGGGAAAAGACCAGCGCTGGAGGCTCCGGAATACTCAAAGCCCAATCCCTCTGCCCCTTTCAGGCCTTTGCCCGTTATCGCCTGGGGGCGCGAGAGGTCGAGACACCTGAGCCCGGACTCTCCCCCCTGCAACGGGGCAACCTGACCCATTGGGCACTGGATCATCTCTGGGGAGAGATCGGCTCCCTGGCCCGGCTTCGCACCCTTTCCGGTGAGGCGATGCAAGAGGTGATACATCAAGGAGTCACCCAGGCCATCAACAAGGGCAAAAGCCGATTTCCCGAAGGGTTGCGGGGGGGCTTTCAGAAGTTGGAACAAAAACGTCTGGAAAGATTGCTGCATCGCTGGCTGATGTTGGAGACTGAGCGGATGGATCCCTTTGAGGTGACTGACAGGGAGAGGCAACAGGATCTGGAGATCGGCGGCTTGACCATCCATCTGCGCCTGGATCGGGAAGATCGGTTAACGGGACCGGGTGGGGGACAGATTCTTCTGGATTATAAAACCGGCAAGGTGGGGATGAAGGATTGGTTTGGGGAGCGCCCCAAGGATCCCCAGCTACCCCTCTATTATCTGGCTGGGGGCGAAAAAACCGTCGGGGTGGCCTTTGCCCAACTTTTACCTGGGGAGGTCGCTTTCAAGGGACTTTCCCGGGAGCCCGACCAGCTCCCAGGGGTCACCACCCCGGAGGGAACCCGCCACCTCCCTCCGGATCTGGATTGGCAGGCGTTGGGGCCTTATTGGCAAAAAACACTTTCGGGGATTGCCGAAGAGTATCGGGATGGCGTTGCCAGTCGCACCCCTCAAACCGGGGCCTGTGATTATTGCGACCTGACGATTTTTTGCCGAAAACATGAAAGCAGTCCCGAAATTCCAGATGGTATGAATGCCAAACCCTCGAATGAAATGGATGTCACCCGGATCAAGGAGGGTGGCGGGGAGGAGAGAGCCGGGGATCAACCAGGGAATCACAGCAGTTCCCCGGAAGAAATATCATGAACCACACCCCGACCCTTGCCGATAGCCAAGCCCGAAAAGCTGCCCTGGATCCCGAGGCTTCGTTCATTGTTCAGGCCCCTGCCGGTTCCGGCAAAACCGGACTGTTGACCCAGCGGTTTCTCACCCTGCTCTCCCGGGTTAATCAGCCCGAAGAGATCATCGCCATCACCTTCACCCGCAAGGCGGCGGGGGAGATGAAAAACCGTATTCTGGAATCTTTGGAGATAGCCGGAAACACCCCTCCCGCCCCCCCCCTGCCAGAGGATCCCCACGAGCGCCTGAATCGGCATTTGGCTGAAAAGGCCCTGGCTCGGGATCAAGTGGGGGGATGGCAGATTCTTCTCAACCCCAACCGACTGCGTATTCTCACCATCGATTCCCTCTGCGCCTCGCTCACCGCCCGCATGCCCCTGCTCTCCAGAATGGGGGGACGGGCCCGGGTGGTGGATCAAGGGGATCCTTTCTATCAGCAGGCGGCCCAAAACTGCCTGGCTCTGGTGGGGGGGGCCGACCCCTATGGCGCGGCCGCCGCCACGCTTCTGGATCACCTGGACAACAACCTGCCACGGGCCACCCGCCTGCTGGCCGAAATGCTCGCCACCCGGGATCAATGGTTGCGGCGTCTGGGCAGCTTGGGCGATGAGATGCGGGAGCCTCTGGAAGGGGTGCTTCAGGCGGTCCAGCAACGGGAGGTGGCCGGGGTTTTGGCGCAAATTTCCCCAGCCATCAAAGAAGCGCTGATCCAGGCGGCCACCTTTGCCGCGGCCAACCTCCAGGCGGCTGAAAAAATCTCACCTTTGAACATCTGGTTGGATGCCCTCGATTTTCCGGACACCTCCCCCGACTCCTTTCCCCTCTGGCAGGGGCTGGCCGAGCTGCTTTTGACCCAAAAGGGAGAGTGGCGTAAACAGGTCAATGCGGCGGTGGGGTTCCCTGCCCCCAGTGGTGTTAAAAACAAGACCGAAAAAATCAGCCTGACCGAGAAAAAAAAGCAGGTTACAGCTTTGCTCAAAACCCTGGCCCGGAATACCACCCTGGCCCGGGATCTCCACGGCTTGCGCAGCCTGCCTCCAAGCCGCTACAGCGATCAACAATGGCGCATTCTTCAGGCCCTGCTCACCCTTCTGCCCATGGCCGCCGCTCAACTTCAAGTGCTGTTTATGGAGCGGGGGCAGGTGGATCATACCGAGATCACCCTGCGGGCGTTGGCAGCGCTGGGAGAGCCGGACAATCCCACGGACCTGGCTTTGAGTCTCGACTATCGCCTGGGCCACATCCTGGTGGATGAATTTCAGGACACCTCCGTCACTCACCATCAACTTTTGGAGCGCCTCACCGCTGGCTGGAACCCGGAGGATGGCCGCACCCTTTTTCTGGTAGGAGATCCCATGCAGTCCATCTACCGGTTTCGGGAGGCGGATGTGGGAATCTTTTTAAAAACCCGCAGGGATGGTCTCGCAGGTCTACCCCTGATCCCCTTGAATCTCACCGTCAATTTTCGCTCTCAACAAGGCTTGGTCCACTGGGCCAACGCCGCCTTTGCCCAGGTGCTGCCCCAAAAGGAAGATCCCTTCTACGGCGCCGTCTCCCATACCCGTTCCGACAGCTTCCGGCCTACACTTGAAGGCAGCCCGGTCACCTGCCACCCTTTTGCCGAAGAGGATCGGGTGGCGGAAGGGGAGCGGGTGGTGGCACTGGTTCGGGAAGCGTTTGAAGGGTCTGTTTCGGAGGGTAACAAAGGCCAGGTGGCCATCCTCGCCCGCTCCCGATCCCACCTGGTGGAAATTGTGCCAGCACTCACCCGGGCGGGCATTCCCTTTCAGGCGGTGGAAATTCGCAAACTGGCGGATCAAACCGTCGTGCAGGATCTGCTCGCATTGACCAGAGCCATCACCCATCCGGCTGATCGGGTGAGCTGGCTGGCCATTTTGCGCGCCCCCTGGTGTGGCCTGACCCTGGCTGACCTGGATGTTTTGGCAGGGGGGCATCACACGGCCACCCTTTGGGATCTTCTGAACGATCCAGCTCATCTCTCCAGGCTTTCCAGGAGTGGCAGAGAGCGGCTGGAGCCGGTGCGCGCTCTCCTCACCACAACTCTAGCCCAGCGCCGCCGCACCGCCCAAGGCCCCCTGACCGGTTTTTTGCGCCGTCGGGTGGAAGGGGTCTGGCTGGCCCTGGGGGGACCGGCCTGTTTAAATTCCCCCGGAGAAATTTTGGACGCTGAACGCTTTTTTGATCTTCTGGAAGAGATGGAGCGGGGGGGGGTGATTGCTGATTTCAAGGAATTGGGGGAGCGGGTGGAGGCTCTTTTTGCCGGTCTTGATCCCGAGGCCGGCCCTCAAGTGCAGGTGATGACCATTCACAAGGCCAAGGGGCTGGAGTTTGACACGGTGATCCTACCGGGACTGGGTCGTCGTTCCCGGGGAGAGCAAGGACGCCTGCTGGCCTGGATGGAGCCCTCGGGAGAGTCCCTGCTCCTGGCCCCCATCAAGCGGAGCGATCAGGGAGCGGGGGATCCCATCCACGACTATCTGATGGGGGTGGAACGACAAAAGGGGCTTCTGGAAGCCGGACGCCTGCTCTATGTGGCGGCGACCCGAGCCAAAAAAAAATTACATCTGCTGGGCCATTTGAACCCGCCCAAAAAAGGCTCGGATCTGCCCTATCCCCCCTCCGGCTCCCTGCTTGCCCTGCTGTGGCCTGCTGTTGAGCGGGATTTTACCAGCCATCCCGAAGCCATCCCCCAGGGTGCAAACACCCTCGATCCGGCTCTACCAACCACCGATCCTGCCAGCCAAGTGGGTGATTCAGCCAACCAAGTCACAGACCCTGCCTTTTCAGCCAAGCCCCCACCCCCCTTGCACCGCTTGGCCGCTGGTTGGCGACTGCCAAAATGGCCTCCCCCGGTGGGTCGCCCCGGGAGCCCGGAACAGATCGAGGGGGAGCCGGTTCCCTTCGAATGGGCTGGGGAAACCATCCGTCTGGTAGGCGTCGTGGTCCATCGCTATCTGTGCCGCATCGCCCGTGACGGGATTGATCGTTGGTCTCCCCAGCGGGTGACCGCCAGCGCCCCGACCATCGCTGCGCATTTGATCAGACAGGGCCTACCCGAAGGGGAGGGGCTGGACCAAGCTTGTGTTCGGGTTCAAACCGCACTCCGCTCCACCCTGATCGACCCCAGAGGGCAGTGGCTCCTTTCTGATCAACATACCGAAGCCCACTCGGAACTGGCTTTAACCGGGCTTTTCAAGGGTAACCGACTGGCCATCGTCATGGATCGGACCTTTATCGATGGGGAAGGGGTTTGCTGGATCGTTGATTATAAGGTGAGCGTTCATCGGGGAGGGGATGACGAAGCTTTTTTGGATAACGAGCAGACGCGCTATCGGGATCAATTACAACGCTATGGCGCTTTCATGCAGGCGGCTCACCCCCATAGAGAGATCCGTCTAGGACTCTATTTTCCCATGCTGGGTGGCTGGCGCAGCTGGATCTTCCAAGGAATCGATAACCAATTTACCTCTCAGAATAAATAGCGATTTATTTATCGGTCATCCAACTCCAGATACTTTTGAAACCGGGCTGAATGTTTTTCATTTCAAAAAAAACAGCAAAAAATCGATATAAATACGCTTTCTCCAATGCCATGGATGTAATACCTCCTGTTACACTACTGATTATTGTGGTAAATTGCTTTTCTAGATTGTAATTCCTACCCATCTTCCAAACCGACCCGACGCACATGGATGAACGGCACATCAAGGCACTGACTGCCCGTCTGGTCATTATCGTGGCGGTGCTATCGCTTTTTTCCATCGCCTCGTTCCTGATTCTGGAAATGAGCATCAGCGGTAATTCCCATTCTGGTGCTCTCATCAACGTTAGTGGCCGACAGCGCATGTTTTCCCAACGGATTTCCCATCTGGCCGTCAACCTGGGGAGCATCCGGGATCCCATCCTATGGCAATCCACCCGCACTCGGTTGTTAAAAGCCATCAAAGCCATGGAGAAAGCCCATCAGGCCCTGCTTTATGGAAACCCCGACTTAAACATTACGGGACGGATGTCTCCGGAAACCAAAGCCTTCTATTTTGGACCGAACAGTTACGTCCACTGGGAGGTTAAACGTTTTTTGCATGCGGCCAAGATCATTGCCGACCAAACGGTAGAGAGCCCCGAGCTGCAAAATCGCCTGCATTTTTTCCTGGGGAATGAACCAACTGAACTTCTCAACAATCTCGACCAGATTGTCTCACAATATTTAATTGAGAATGACCGGGAAGTGGCCCGGCTCCAAGGGGTTCAGGTGGGGGTGTTGTTGCTCACCCTCTCTCTTTTGCTGCTGGCTGCCTTATGGGGGGTGCATCCCATATTCACTCGCATTCGCAAGGATATGGAGGAGCGCCACAAACACGAAGCCAACCTGCGCAAGCTTTCCCAAGCAGTGGAGGCCAGCCCCGCCTCCGTGATTATCACCGACCGGAATGGATTGATCCAATACGTCAATCCGCAATTTTCCCAAACAAGCGGATTTTCCAGCGAAGAAGTGCTGGGTCAAAAAACCAGCATCCTCAGATCAGAACATACCTCTCCCATCACCCACTCCCGACTCTGGGGAACCATCCTTTCAGGGAATCCGTGGCGAGGGGTGCTGCGCAACAAAAAAAAGCAGGGGGAGGTCTATTGGGAGAGCATGCACATCTCCCCCATCCGGGATATGGGCAGTGGGGAGATCACCCATTTTGTGGCGGTCAAAGAGGATATCACCGAGCGCCGACACAACGAAGAAGCTCTGAAAAAGGCCAAGCAGCAGGCTGAGCAGGCCAACCGGGCCAAATCGGAATTTCTCTCCAGCATGAGCCACGAGTTGCGTACCCCCATGAACGCTGTATTGGGATTTGCCGAGTTGTTGGAGAGCGATCCCATGGAACCTCTGACAGAGTCCCAACTCGACAGCGTCCGGGAAATTTCCAAGGCGGGGCGCTATCTACTCACCCTGATCGATGAAATTTTGGATCTGGCCAAAATCGAAGCCGGGAAGGTGGCCATATCCCTGGAGGAGGTCTCCCCCAAAGAGGTGCTCCACGACTGCCTCGCCCTGATCCAGGCCCTGACCGAAAAACGCCAGGTGGAACTGGAGGATGGCCTGACCGGCTGCAATGTCCCGCTGATCCATGTGGATCGCATGCGCTTTAAGCAAATTTTGCTCAACCTTCTCTCCAATGCGGTCAAATACAACCGCTCCGGGGGGCGGGTGCGCATCGAATATGAAATACACAATAAATATCTGCGCCTGCGCATCACCGATACCGGATTGGGTATTCCCGAGGCCCAGCAGCATGAGGTATTCAAACCCTTCCAACGTTTGGGCGCAGAAGAGTCCACCGTCAAGGGCACTGGAATCGGCCTGACCATCACCAAGCGATTGGTGGAGCAGATGGATGGACAGATCGATTTTACCAGCGAAACGGGCAAGGGATCGATCTTCTGGGTGGATTTTCCCTTGGCCCAGGGGGGGGCAAAATCCCAACAAAAAGCCCATATCGACTCTGGAGCCCACCGGATACGCCCTTTCGAACCCACTTCACAAGCCATCACCGTGCTCTATATCGAAGACAACCCGGCCAACCTGTTACTGATGCAGCGGATTCTAAAGCGTTTTTCCAACCTGACGCTGATTTCCGCTCCAGATGCCGAATTGGGACTGGGGCATGCGGAAAAACGCCCCCCGGATGTGATTTTTATGGACATCAATCTGCCGGGAATGGACGGATTTGAGGCCTTTTTACAATTGCAGGCCACTCCCAGGTTAAGTGACATTCCGGTGGTAGCAGTCTCGGCCGATGCCATGCCATCCTCCATCGAAAAAGGCCGGGCTGCCGGTTTTTTTCGCTATCTGACCAAACCTTTGGCCATTGAAGAGGTGTGCGAAGCCCTGAACGACGCCTTGGAAAAAAATCTTCTCCCCACAAACTCCGGGGAGGGGCAGAGTTGAAGCGAATCTTGAGTACCAGGCTGGTTTTTCAGCTATCGCTCTTAAAGGTGTACCTTTTGTTTCAATACGCGCTCTTCTCTTCTGGCGCATCCAAAACGATCTTTTTTTTCCTGTCGTGAGAACGTCATGAATATCAAACCTTTCAAACGTTTACTACGCAGACTCCTGGACAACCTGTTGGGGGGGGAACAAGGAAATTTTCAGGGGCTGCTTTTTCCATGGAAGCAACCAGAATTGGTCTCAGCTCAGCGGGTGATGCTGATTCTTTCCCGGGTTCGACTCACTGCCATCGCCTTTGCTATTTTGACACCCCTCTGGATTATTTTGGATATTGCGGTATTTCCAGATGATATCTGGACGCGCTTGGCTATTGGCAGACTGCTCGCCAGCGCGGCATTTGCCATGGTGCCCTTTCTGTTTCGGGACTCCGACCGGGTTCGGGATGCCTATCTGGCGATCATACTGCTCTTCAGCATCCCCACCCTGCTGTTTCTCTACTCCCATCACCTGTTCGCCACAATCCAGATGACCATCACCGGCATCGGTGCCAGCTTTATTGCCGGGTATGCCTTTTTGCCTTTTGTTTTGGTGTCGGGTTTGAGCGTTTTTCCCTTAACCGCCTTGGAAGGGGGGGCTTTTGTCGCTCCAGCCATCCTGGTGGAGTTGGCTACGGGCGCTTTTGGCCAAAGCCTGATCTCACCCGATGCCCGTTTGGGCCTGATCTGGCTGCTCATTCTGATCGGTGCGGTGGCGGTTATTTCCGGCATGAGCCAGCTACACTATCTTTCGGAAATCATCGTCAAATCAGCCCATGATCCCCTGACAAAAGTGTACAACCGGGCTACCGGCAGTGAGCTACTGGAAAAATATTTTCTTCTGGCCAGGCGTAACGGTACTCCCTTGAGCCTGCTTTTTTTCGATCTCGATCACTTTAAATCGATCAACGATCATTTTGGTCACGATGCCGGGGATCAGGTATTGCAAAATGCAGCCCTCGCCTTGAAAAAAGCGATTCGCAAAGAAGATCTGGTGGTGCGTTGGGGAGGGGAGGAGTTTTTGGTGGTGCTGCCCCATATCACCCGGATGGAGCCCAGCTTTTTGATCGAACGTTTGGGCAGGGAAGGGCTGGGTATGCGACCGGAAGGCACCCCCTTGACCGCCAGTATGGGGCTTGGGGAGTTTACCACCGACCAACCGATCCATCTCAACGCTTTCATTGAGCTTGCCGATCAGCGGATGTACCGGGCCAAACAATCAGGCCGCAACCGTCTCTGCTTTGGAGATGAAGAAGGGGAATGTTTCAGCCCTGTTTTCAAACCCCTGCCCGGCTCCCAACATCCAGCCACCGCCAAAGGGTAGATTTATACCAATTCCGGTGCAACAGATGAGCCGAACAAAAAAAACGTTTAGCCACAGAGGGCACAGAGAACACAGAGAAAACCACAATCGAACCAAACTCATGCCTGGTAGTGGTCGGAACATTCAGCTGTTTTTCATGCTTTTTCTCTGTGATCTCTGCGTTCTCTGTGGCAGATTTTTTCGGTTTTGAATGAAGTTCAAACGATGGCCTCAAGCTTATCGTTTGAACCAGAATTCGTATTAGACTGACTCTCCCACCAGCCACACCCCTCCACCCAGGGATCAGACAACCTGGAGAGGGAAGTATGGCCGTTATTTTCAAGAAGACTTCCCAGGAAGGAGATTCCCCAGGCAGGAATGGTTGTGGTGTGAGGCTTCAGTGGGGCTTGGTGGGGATTAAATCTTTAAAGTTCTTCGTCTTTCCACTTGATGCTGCACCCCATGGCAGAATGTTGGGGTTCAGGAATTTCCTTCCCGGCCAGGAGTGCCAGCAAGGCTTCACGCATCTCTTCTTTTTTAACCGCTGCCGGATTTCTGGGGCTATCGTCCAGCCGTCCCCGATAGCGGAGTTTGCGCTCGCTGTCGAAGATGAAAAAATCGGGGGTACAGATCGCGCCATAGGTGCGAGCGATTTCCTGGCTCTCATCCATGAGATAATCGAAGGGATAGCCCTTTTCAGCCGCCCGTTTTTTCATGTTTTCAAAGCTGTCAGCGGGATAATTGATGGGATCGTTGCTATTGATCCCCACAAAACGGACCCCTTTCGAAGCCATCTCTCCCGCCAGAGCGATGAGTCGTTTTTCAATGGCTTGAACGTAGGGACAGTGGTTGCAGATAAACATGATGACCAACACCCGGGCATCCTGATAGTCAGCCAGGGTGTGGGTGCGACCATCTATGCCGGGCAGGGAAAAATCAGCAGCCGAAGCCCCGATCTCCCCCGGAGGGGTATGTAGCAAAACCATGGGATATCTCCTTGTTTTGACTCATTGTAACGCATCCGAATTTTATTTGAAAGCGTCCCATCGGGATATAAATTATCGGAAGTGAATAGAAAAGGATCTCCAGGGGGATGATGGGGCAGCTGGAAACTGGGCGTTCCAGGCAAAAACAGGGCTTAAGAGCCTGGAGATGTCTGATGGCTTGGAAGAATAATGAACCGAAACGATGGGCTCAATCAGGTCCGATCCCAGGGGAAGGGAATAACCTCCTCGATGTGCTGTTTTCCCAGGGCCACCATTACCAGCCGATCCAAACCCAAGGCTACCCCGGCTGACAGGGGCAGGCCAGCATTCAGAGCGTCCAAAAACAGTCGATCCAGGGGGAGGGGGGCCAAGCCGTTTCGGACTCTTTCAGCATTGGCCTGCTCCAGGCGCTGCTCCTGCTCCCAGGGATCGGTCAGCTCCTGATAGCCGTTGGCCAGCTCGATTCCATAAAGATAAAGCTCAAACCGACGGGCTACCGGTGGCGGACCGGGATCCACCTCCGCCATGGCCGCCTGGCTGGGGGGATAGTCTGTCAGCAAAACAGGGGCCTCCAGCTGAGCAAAACCGGGCTCCACCCGCTCCAGCAACAATAGATCCAACATCCCGTCCCGATCCAATTCCGAAGGCGGATGGAGGGAAGTGATATGGGCTGCCAGTTCGGCTTCGGATGCCTGAAAAGGATCTATCCCGGCAAAACGGAGGAAGGCTTCCCGGTAGGTGAAGGTCATGGGGGAGGGGGCTTGGGTGATTTCCCGGACCAGATCAACCACTTCCCCCATCAACTGACCCAGACTCCAACCCGGCCGATACCACTCCAGGATGGTAAATTCCGGGTTATGACGGGGGCCGGATTCCCCGCTGCGAAAGGCCCGGCAAATCTGAAAAACAGGCCCACTCCCCGCTGCCAACAGCCGCTTCATGGGGGTTTCCGGGGAACTACGGAGAAAAAAATTTCCACACGAAATTGGCTCCATATGGGGCTCAGGAGCGATGGCAGGGGCCAGCAGCGGTGTTTCCACCTCCAGTACCCCCCGGCTTTCAAAAAACCGCCGCACCTGGCCGATTATTTTGGCCCGCTCCCGAAGGGTTTCCAGAGTGGTGCTGGGAGACCAGAGGGGTGTGTCGGAAATCATGGGGGGGTCGAGGAGCCTCTCCCAGGATAGAGATGCCATGCTGCATCCGGGAGGGTGGCAGCCCAGCCCAGGTGCAGCACTTCCAGGCTGGATATCATTCCATGGTGGGGAGTGGTCAGGATTTGGCCCGCTCCACATAGAGCCCGGTTCGGGTATCCACCCGGATCATCTCCCCTTCGTTGACGAAGAGGGGCACTTTGACCACGGCGTTGGTTTCCATGGTGGCGGGTTTGGTGGCACCAGAGACGGTATCCCCTTTGACGCCGGGCTCACAAACGGTAATTTTCAGCACGACGAACGGGGGAGGGGTGACGGCAATGGGCTTTCCCCGCCAGAGGGTAACCTGATAGGTTTCCTCTTCCTTGAGCCAATTGATCACATTGGCGATCTGCTTTTCCGTCACAGCCACCTGCTCGTAGTTGCTTGGGTCCATAAAGTGCCAGAAGGAGCCATCGCTGTAGAGAAATTGCATGTTTTTGTCCATGACGTCCGCTTTGGAAACGGATTCACTGGACTTGTAGGTGCGGTCGATTACCCGACCATCGATCAGATTTTTGATTTTGATCTTGGTGAAGGCTTGGCCCTTACCAGGTTTGACAAACTGGGCGGAGATGATGATCCAGGGTAGGCCGTCAATTTCGACCCGGGTTCCGTTACGCAACTGATTGTGATTCAGCATGATGGTCTCGTGGGTTTTGGCAGTTGGTTTTCAAGGTGGGAAAACGTGAATTCAAAAAAAGAGCACTATAACCCAAATGAACCCGATGATCATCCCCTGAACTTGGCAAGCCCGGGAAAACGGGCCGATCCAGGGGCGGATGAGGCCGCTCGGCTCTATAGCTATCGGGCTCCCGGCTCTTTTACCGATCGCATCGACTGGAGCAATCCGGACGATCCTCTCCTACGCCAGGTGATGCCCAGTGGGGAGGAGTTGCAGCGGGTTGTGGGGTTTACCACCGATCCCCTCCAGGAGGCCGAATGCGTCCCAGTGCCAGGATTAATTCAAAAATATCCAGGCCGGGTGCTTCTGCGGGTGACCCGTGACTGTGCCATTCACTGCCGCTACTGCTTTCGCCGCCACGACAAAAATAGAGGTGGGGAGGAGCTGGCTGAGGATTGGGCAGCCTCACTGCGTCATATCCGGCAAGATTGGCAAATCAGAGAGGTGATTTTATCCGGGGGGGATCCTTTGATGGTGAGCGATCAGCGCCTGGCAGGGCTGGCGGGAAAGCTCGCTGCCATCCCTCACCTCACCCGTCTGAGAATCCACAGCCGCATGCCGGTAGCCAGCCCCGAGCGGGTGGGGGATAAACTTTTGGGCTGGCTCAACGGCACGCGCCTGACTCCGATGATGGTGATTCACTGCAACCATCCGGCGGAACTCAGCAAAGAGGTGGTGGCGGCTTTGGGAAGGCTGGCAGAGGGGGGGGTGCCACTCTTCAACCAGTCGGTGCTGCTCAAAGGGGTAAACGACCGGGTGGATATCCTGGCAGAACTGAGTGAACGCCTACTGGATGCCCGCTGTACCCCTTATTACCTACACCTGCTCGATCCGGTAGCGGGAGCGGCGCACTTTCAGGTAGGCGAAAACCGCGCCAAAAAACTCACCGCCGACCTCCGCCTGAAACTCCCCGGTCTGGGTGTCCCCACCCTGGTGAGGGAAATTCCAGGGGAGGGAGCCAAGACAGTTTTGTAGGCCAAACAATCCATTCCATCTATTTTTCCAACTGCCCCAAATCCCGCACCGCCCCCTTGGCCGCCGAGGTGGTCATGGCGGCGTAGGCGAGGAGGGCTTGGGAGACTTTGCGCTCCCGGTGTTCGGGTTTGTAGGCTTTATTGCCCTTTTTAGCCATCCGTTCACGCCGCGCCTCAAGTTCCTTTTTTGAGACGTCAAAATTGATCGTGCGGTTGGGGATGTCGATTTTGATGATGTCCCCTTCCTCTACCAGGGCAATATTACCCCCTTCAGCGGCTTCCGGGGAGACGTGGCCGATGGAGAGCCCGGAGGTTCCCCCTGAAAAACGGCCATCGGTGATCAACGCACACGCTTTGCCGAGATTTTTTGATTTGATATAACTCGTCGGATAGAGCATCTCCTGCATCCCCGGCCCCCCCTTGGGCCCCTCATAGCGGATAATCACCACATCCCCCGCCTGGATGCGATCCCCCAGAATGGCGTCACAAGCGGCTTCCTGGCTGGCAAAAATCCGTGCAGGCCCGGAAAATGTCCAGATCGATTCATCCACCCCGGCGGTTTTGACGATGCAGCCATCCTGAGCCAGATTGCCAAAGAGCACCGCCAACCCCCCATCCTGGGAATAGGCCTGCTCCATGGAGCGAATACAGCCATTGGCCCGGTCGAGGTCGAGGCTCTCCCACAGCGCTGACTGGCTGAATGCCTCCAGAGTCGGTTTTCCCCCCGGGGCGGCCAGATGGCGGCGTTTGGCTTCCTTTTCCACCGTAGGGGAGGCGATATCGTCCCGGGCCAACGATTCCGCCATGGTCTGGGAATGGACGGTGGGCAGGTGGCTATGGAGCAGACCCGCTCGATCCAGTTCCCCCAATATCGCCGGAATACCGCCAGCCCGGTGGACATCTTCCATATGATATTGCTCCGTGGAGGGAGCCACCTTGCACAGGCACGGCACCTTGCGGGAGAGCCGGTCGATATCGCTCATGGTAAAGGAGACCTGGGCTTCAGCTGCTGCAGCCAAAAGGTGCAATACCGTGTTGGTGGAGCCTCCCATGGCGATATCCAGGCTCATGGCGTTTTCAAAGGCTTCGAAGGTGGCGATGGAGCGGGGCAGCACCTGCTCGTTATCGGCCTCATAATATTGCCGGGTCAGCTCAACAATCGTGCGGCCCGCCTCAATGAAAAGAGATTTCCGCGCCGCATGGGTCGCTACCAGCGTGCCGTTGCCAGGCAGCGCCAACCCCAATCCTTCTATCAGGCAGTTCATGGAGTTGGCGGTAAAAAGCCCCGAGCAGGAGCCACAAGTGGGGCAGGCGGAACGCTCCATGGTCGATAGATCGGCATCGGAGACACTTTTATCCCCCGCCGCAATCATGGGATCGATCAAATCCAGTTTGCGCATACGGCCATTTTCCAGGATGGCCTTGCCCGCCTCCATGGGACCGCCGGAGACAAAAATGGTCGGAATATTGAGGCGCAACGCCGCCATCAGCATCCCCGGGGTGATTTTGTCGCAGTTGGAGATGCACACCAGGGCGTCGGCGGTGTGGGCATTGACCATAAATTCAACACTATCGGCAATGAGATCCCGGGAGGGGAGGGAGTAGAGCATCCCCCCGTGGCCCATGGCGATGCCGTCGTCGATGGCGATGGTGTTGAACTCCTTGGCCACCCCCCCCACCGCTTCGATTTCACCAGCCACCAACTTGCCCATATCCCGCAGATGAACATGCCCCGGGACAAACTGGGTAAAAGAGTTGGCCACCGCGATAATGGGTTTGCCAAAATCCTGTTCCTTCATACCAGTAGCCCGCCAAAGGGAGCGGGCACCGGCCATGTTGCGGCCATGGGTAGACATGCGGGAACGATGGGCAGGCATCTAAAATACTCCTCACGATTGACCAGGGGCTGGATTGTTTGCGACTATGCAGCCGCTTTCGTTTTTATATCGACCCGTAGGTTAAACAGCCTCACGGGAATTGTTGGGTGCCAAGGATACGACAATGGGACAGTTTTTTTCAATTCATCCGGACAACCCCCAGCCCCGCCTGCTGAAACAGGCCGTGGCCATTCTGGAGAAGGATGGGCTCATCGTCTACCCCACAGGTACCAATTATGGCCTGGGATGTGCCATGAACAACCGAAAAGGGGTGGAGAGGATTATCCGAATCAAAAATCTTCCGGCTTCCCACCGTTTTTCCATTCTCTGTGCCGATCTCTCCGATATTTCCCGTTTTGCCCGGGTGGATAACCAGACCTATCGGCTGCTGAAGCGTTTTTTGCCCGGCTCCTATACGTTCGTTCTGCCCGCCACCCGGGAAGTCCCCAAGACCATTTTGCCCAAGCGCAAGACCATCGGTCTGCGCATTCCGGACAATCCCATCTGTCTGGGGCTACTGAAAGCCTTTGGAGAACCCCTGATCACCTCCTCCCTCAGTCTTCCCGACGAACAACTTTCCGGTGGCGATCCCGAAGAGATTCGGGATACTCTGGGCAAGCAGGTGGATCTGATCGTCGATGGTGGCATCCTGCCGGATATCCCCTCCACGGTAGTGGATCTCACCGACGGCGCCCCCCAGGTGATCCGGGAGGGTGCAGGGAAGATTGATTATTTTACCTGAGGCTGCTTTTTCAGAGATGAAAGGGGCTGTTTCCCTCTGGAAGGCGGGTTTGGGAAGTTATTTTCAAACAAGCCTCAAGCCTCCCTTGAAACTGGCTGTCCGTGATGATAAAACTCGCATGTTATCCAAATGTTTGGATAGCGTGAGCATTTCTAAAACCCCCAACCACAAAAAACGCACGCCGAAATCCTGCGGCTCCGGTGCCCGGTGAAACCGGGTTGGGCTGCAATCAGGAACGGCGGAGGCACAACCGAACGCCTTAAGGAGGCAAAGATGGCCAAATTCACGATTCGTGAACTGATGGAGGCTGGGTTGCACTTTGGTCACCAGACCAAACGCTGGAACCCGAAGATGAACCCCTACATCCACTCCCCCCGCAACGGGGTCCACATCATCAACCTGCAAAAAACCGTCTATTTTCTCCGTGACGCCTATAATTTTGTCCGGGAAACCGTCAAAGGTGGCGGTCGGGTGCTTTTTGTCGGCACCAAGCGTCAGGCTGTGGATATGATCGCCGAAGAAGCGACACGCTCTCGGCAATATTTTGTCAATCATCGCTGGCTGGGGGGAACCCTCACCAACTGGAAAACCATCCAGGGTTCCATTCGGCGACTGAAAAATATCGATAAAATGAGAACCGACGGCACCTTTGAGGCCATCACCAAGAAAGAGGCCCTGGGTTACCAACGGGAGTGGGAAAAGATCAACCGCTCCCTGGGTGGCATCAAGGATATGGATCGCCTGCCGGACGTGATCGTGGTGGTGGATACCAACAAGGAATCCATCGCAGTCCAAGAGGCCAACAAGCTGGGTATTCCGGTGGTAGCCCTGGTGGATACCAACTGCAACCCTGACCCGGTGGACTGGCTGGTACCAGGTAACGACGACGCCATCCGCTCCCTGAAGCTCTTTTTGGGCAAAATGGGCGACGCCGCTCTGGAAGGTATGCAGTTGCGCAAGGATGGCTCTGGAGAACTGGTCGGTGGCGGGGACCCCTCCCAAGACGGTTCCGAAGAGATGGTAGCGATTGAAAGCTAGGTTGAACAAGAATTCGAACAATCAGGATCCAAGGGAAAGCGAACAATGGCGGTAAGCGCAAAAATGGTAAAAAGTCTCCGGCAACAGACCGGAGCAGGTATGATGGACTGCAAAAAAGCCCTCACTGAAACGGACGGCAATCTGGAAGAAGCCGTTGACTGGCTGCGCAAAAAGGGGCTCTCCACAGCCTCTAAAAAAGCGGGCCGGGTGGCAGCCGAAGGCAAGGTGATTGCGATCTCCAACGGCAGCCGTGGGGTGCTTCTGGAAGCCAATCTGGAAACCGACTTTGCTTCCAAAAACGAAAAATTCATCGCCTTTGCCAATACCACGGCACAGGTGATTCTGGATAACACCCCGGCAGACGTTGAAGCCTTGAAGGCTCTGGACTATCCCGGATCGGGACACAATGTCGGCGAGGAACTGACCCAACAGATCGCTTCCATCGGCGAAAACATGAACCTTCGTCGCTTTGCCATCGAAGAGGTCCCCCAGGGGGTGGTCTCCACCTATATTCACATGGGTGGCAAGATTGGCGTGATGGTCGGTGTGGAGTCAGCGGTGAGTGATGAAGCGGCACTGACCGAAATAGGCAAAAAAATCGCCATGCACGTAGCCGCCTCCGCCCCTCCCTATCTGGATCGGGCTTCGGTGCCTGAAGCAGATCTGGAACGGGAAAAATCGGTCCTCACCGAACAGGCCAAATCATCCGGCAAGCCGGATAACATCATCGAAAAGATGGTGATCGGCAGGATCAACAAGTTTTACGGCGAAAACTGCCTCCTGGAGCAGCCCTTTGTGATGGATCCAGACCAAAAGGTGGGTAAATTCCTCACTGCCGAAGCCAAAAAACTAGGAGCCGATGCCAAACTCACAGGCTATGTCCGTTTTGCCCTGGGTGAAGGAATCGACAAAGGCAACAAAGACTTCGCCGAAGAGGTCGCCCAACAGCTGGGATAAGGATATCCTTCAGGTGGAGACATCTACCAAGCGCAAAAAAAGGGTTTTGCTGAAACTTTCCGGTGAATCCCTGATGGGTGAGCGGGGGTTTAATATCGACCCCCAAATTTTGGCAAGGTTGGCCGAGGATCTGTTGACCATCCACCAAATGGGGATAGAGTTGGCCCTGGTAGTCGGTGGAGGCAATATTTTTCGAGGTGTTTCAGGATCGGCGGCGGGTATGGAACGTACCAGCGCCGATCACATGGGCATGTTG
Organism: Magnetococcales bacterium; assembly: GCA_015232395.1. NCBI lineage: Bacteria > Pseudomonadati > Pseudomonadota > Magnetococcia > Magnetococcales > Magnetococcales bacterium. The sequence continues at coordinate 49,086 of JADFZT010000004.1, forward strand.
GCTACCACCATCAATGCCCTGGCCCTACAAAATGCCATTGAGCAAAAGGGGGTTCCCGTTCGGGTGCAGTCTGCCATCTCCATGCCCCAGGTGGCTGAACCCTTTATTCGGCGAAAAGCCGTGCGTCACCTGGAAAAAGGCCGCATGGTGATTTTTGCAGCGGGAACCGGCAACCCCTTTTTCAGTACCGACACAGCCGCCAGCTTACGGGCAGCTGAGATCAATGCCGATCTCCTGATCAAGGCTACCAAAGTGGATGGGGTCTTCAGCGCTGATCCAGTGACCCATCCAGATGCTGAACACTTTAAACGGCTCTCCTATTCTGAGGTCATTGCACGAGATCTCAAGGTGATGGACATGACTGCCGTCTCCCTTTGCCGGGAAAACCGGATTCCCATCCAGGTCTTTTCAGTTCTGGAACCGGGGGCTCTGGTGGAGGTCATGCAAGGAGAGTCGCGGGGAACGCTGATAGAGGAGGATTGATGGTGGAAGCTACCTTGAAAGATTGTCGCATCCGGATGAAGAAAGCCCTGGTATCCCTCCACGAGGAAGTGGGTTCACTGCGTGCGGGGCGTGCCACCACTTCCTTCCTGGATAATGTCCAGGTCAATGCCTACGGCTCCAAGATGCCCCTTAACCAAGTGGCTACGCTGAATGTGCCGGAACCACGCCTGGTGACGGTGCAGCCCTGGGACAAGGGTCTGATGAAGGCGATTGAAAAATCCCTTCGGGAGTCGGACTTGGGAATCAACCCCATCAGCGACGGTGCCCTGATCCGGGTCCCCATGCCGGAGCTGACCGAGGACCGCCGTAAAGAGTTGGTAAAGCTGGTCCATAAATATGGTGAACAGGCCAAGATAGCGATACGCAATATCCGTCGGGATGTGATCGAAAAACTAAGAAAGGCTGAAAAAAACAAAGAGATCTCCCAGGACGATATGCACCAATATGAAAAGCAGGCCCAAGACCTGACCAACACCCACACCAAGGAAGTGGATGAAGTCGTGGCCAAAAAGGAAGCGGACGTCATGCAGGTTTGACGTCTTTCCCGACCTCTTATGACTGACACAATTGATCCGGAACGCATGCCCCGCCACATTGCCATCGTTATGGATGGCAATCGGCGCTGGGCCAAATCAAAATCTCTGCCCAGGCTAGAAGGTCATCGCCAGGGAGTGAAGGCGGTACGCCGTACGGTCAAGGCGTGTATCTCCCTCAAGGTTCCCACCCTGACCCTTTACACCTTTTCTTCCGAAAACTGGAACCGTCCTCCCGATGAAGTATCCGCCTTGATGGATCTTCTGGCCTATCATCTGCGCAAGGAGATGGAGGAGCTGGCCGAGGAGGGGGTACGGTTTCGGGCACTGGGCCGTATCCACGAGCTTTCCAGCGGCATTCGCAACCTCATTGCCGATATGGAAGAAAAAACCCGTTACAACGATACCCTCAACTTTAACCTTGCCATCAACTATGGCGGTCGCCAGGAGATGTCCGATGCGACACGCGGGCTTGTTCAGGATGCTTTGGCAGGGCGTATCAAGGAGGAGGATATTACCGAGTCCACCATCAGCGCACGCTTGACCACTGCGGGCCAGCCAGATCCGGATTTGCTGATCCGCACCGGGGGAGAGCAGCGCATCAGCAACTTTCTCCTGTGGCAACTGGCCTATACCGAGCTGGTTTTCCTGCCGATCTTTTGGCCGGCCTTCAGCAAACGGGACCTGGAAGAGGCTATCTGGGAATACAGTCAACGGGACCGCCGTTTCGGCGCGACCAACTGACCGGCCTCCCCAGATTTCATGCTCCTAAGAACCCTCTCCGCCCTTGTTCTTATACCCCTGGTTCTAGCCCTGCTGCTTCAGGGTGAGACACTGCATCTTTTCCTTCTGTTCCTTCCCCTTTCCGCCGGTCTTATCCATGAATGGCTGGGATTTGACGGCCCGGTTGACCGACGCCTCCACCTTCTGATGGCAGCTGCGGCTTGGTTATTGCTGACCACGGGTTTTATGGGAGGAGTGGGCTGGATTTTGGTGGAGGTGATGCTGCTCTACTGGGGGCTTCTGCTGATGGCCATCTATCGCTATCAGCCGGGTCGGATGGAGTCGGAGGTGGCTGGTTTTCACTTTCGGGGGCTGATCTATACCGTCATCCCTCTGCTGATGGCCCTGGAAATTCGCGCCTTACCGGCGGGGGGAGATCTGCTCTGTTATCTGCTCTTTGTCATCTGGGCGACCGATTCCGGGGCTTATCTGGTGGGGCGCGCCATCGGCAAACGGAAAATGGCCCCCCGTCTTAGCCCCAACAAGAGTTGGGAGGGATTGATCGGTGGGATTCTACTGGGTGTGGTCGTAGGCTTTGGGACCATCCGGGGCTTTTCCCTGGCAATTGACCCTTTATGGGCTGTTTTGTTGAGTTTTTCCGTCGCCTTGGTGGGGGAGTTGGGGGATTTGGTGGAGTCGCTGTTTAAACGGGAGTATGGGGTCAAGGATTCCGGCACCCTGATTCCCGGTCACGGCGGATTATTGGATCGTCTGGACAGCCTGCTGTTTGCATTACCCCTGTTTTATTTTTTTCTTTACTGGCAAAATTGGTTTGTGTGACACATTCAGATGTGACAGGTGAAAACGGACAAAATGGTCGGGGTGAGTTTTGTCACAAGGTCCGAAGATGTCTGTCAGGATGGGATGGAGTCGTATCTTGAGCGCGTTCGGTCTCAACCTGATCAGGTTGCGTGATTTTTATGACGGAGCCATTTTCTGCCACTGATCACTCTCTTGGGAACCACGGCCCTCTGAAAAGGAGCTGACACCTTTGGCTGTCAAGCGCATCGCGATTCTGGGATCCACTGGATCCATTGGGGTGAATACCCTGGATGTGATTTCCGCTCATCCGGATCGATTTCGCGTGGTGTCCCTTTCAGCTGGATCCAATCACGAAAAATTGATTGCCCAGGCGCATCGGTTTCAACCTGAAGCCGTTGCCATTCGGAATCCGGAAGGGGCGGCCAAGGTACGGGAAGCCTTGGCGAACACAGCTATTCAGGTGTTGGAGGGGGAGGCTGGGGTGTGTGAAGCCGCCGCCTGGGACTCCGGGGATGTAGCCGTATCAGCCATTGTTGGTGCCGACGGACTACAACCGACCCTGGCAGCCATTCGCTCCGGCAAGGATATTGCTTTGGCCAACAAGGAGTGCCTGGTGATGGCCGGGGCACTCTTCCATGAAGAGGTGGCCCGTTATAAAGTGGATCTGATTCCGGTGGATTCGGAACACAACGCCATCTTTCAGGTCCTCTATAATGGGGCTTGGCTGGGTGTGGATCGAAAGGAAAGGGCCAACACCTCTCCTGCACTGGTCGATGTGGTTCGCTCCCTGGTCTTGACCGCTTCGGGCGGGCCCTTGCGTAGCTGGTCCAAGGAACGCCTGGCAACGGTGACCCCTGAGGAGGCTCTGGCTCATCCCAATTGGAAAATGGGTCGCAAAATTTCCATCGATTCGGCCACCTGCATGAATAAGGGCCTGGAGGTGATTGAGGCCCACTGGCTGTTTGGCATCCCTCCAGAACATATTTCGGTGGTAGTACATCCGGAAAGCATTGTACATTCGATGGTCACTTACCGGGATGGTTCGGTCCTTGCACAGATGGGCATGCCGGACATGCGCACCCCTATTGCGGTGGCACTGGCTTGGCCGGAACGCATTTCAACACCGGTTCCGGCACTGGACCTGCCAACTTTGGGTCGATTAACCTTTTTTGAAGCGCCGGAAAAAGAGCGGTTTCCGTGTCTGGATCTGGCTTATCAGGCGTTGAGCCATGGGGGGAGTGCTCCTGCCATACTCAATGCCGCGAATGAAGTGGCCGTGGCTGCGTTTCTGGATGGTAAAATGGGTTTTCAAGGAATAGCAGCCGTGATTGATTGGACTCTGAGCGAACTCTCCCTGCCCCCACCGGACTCCATTGAATCCGTATTGGATGTGGATCGATTGGCCCGGGAGCGGGCATGGCAATGGGTAGCTCAGCATGGAAGCGGGCTGGGTGGTACATCATGAATACCGTTTTTTGGGCCTTATTGGTCCTGGGCATACTCATTTTTGTCCATGAATTGGGCCATTTTCTGGCGGCACGCCTTTTCGGGGTGCGGGTGCTGATCTTTTCCCTGGGATTTGGTCCGCGTCTGTGGAGTTGGAAAAGCGGCGACGGCGAGACCGAATATCAACTTTCTGCCATTCCCCTGGGAGGTTACGTTAAAATGTTGGGGGAAGGGGAGGAGGAGGGTGAGGGCGAGGGTGAGGAGGAGAATAGGCCCCTCACCGAGGAGGAGCTGCCCCACGCCTTCAGCTCCCAATCAGTGGGACGTCGTATCGGGATCGTTTTTGCGGGACCTGCCTTTAATTTTATCTTTGCCTTTCTTTTTTTGGTTGTAGCCTACATGGTCGGGGTGGGAGAAGCCCTGCCGGTAGTGGGCAAGGTCAGTCCGGAGATGCCTGCCTTGGAGGCGGGACTGCAACCGGGAGATCGCATCACCCATATTGATGACCAACCGGTGGAACGTTGGCGCACGCTGAGCCAGATTGTACGGGCCTCGGATGGCAACCCCCTACAGTTTGATGTTTTGCGAGGGGAATCCTCTTTTCGGGTTGAAATTGCCCCCCGAATCCAGGAAGTTCCCAACCTGTTTGGCGAACCGGAGCGTACGGCGTTGATCGGTATTTCTCCGGGGGATGCGGAGGTGGTTGTACAATATGGCCCCCTGGAATCCATCGGCAAAGGGCTGGAACAGACCTGGCGGATGACCGATCTGACCTTGACCTCTATCTGGAAGTTGGTTACCCGGGTCATTTCAGCAGATCAAATTGGCGGCCCTTTATTGATCGCCGAGTTGGCTGGCAAAACCGCATCCCAGGGAGCCACCAACCTGCTTTTCTTTATGGCGCTCATCTCAATCAACCTGGGAATACTGAACTTATTGCCCATTCCCGTACTGGATGGCGGGCATCTTCTTTTCTTCTCCATTGAAGGGCTCAAAGGCAGTCCGGTGAGTGAAAAAGCACAAATGTTCGCCAATCGGGTGGGCATGGTTTTTTTGATCATGGTGATGGTGTGGGCTATGAAAAACGATCTGGTGCGTCTCTTTTCCTCTGGGTGAAAACCCGCGAGACCCTGGTCGATTATCGATTTCCCAACCTGAAATCTTGCCGTGGCGGCTCAAAACCCGTATGTTTTGGTGGTTTGGTTGCCTGGTAAATAACGTCATCGATTGGGGTCCTACCCAATGAATTTTTTGCGAACTCTCATTCTCGCCCTTTTTCTGGGATGTGTGCCACTTGTGGCGCTTCTCTCTGTGGAACCTGCCTGGGGTGCTGTTTTCATTGATGATATCCGCGTGGAAGGGAGCCGACGTATCGAACCCGATACCGTTAAGAGCCACCTTCTGCTGGATGTAGGAGACCGCCTGGATTCCACCAAGATTCGCAAGAGTATCAAGGCTCTCCACGACACCGGTTTTTTCCAGGATGTCCTGATGGAACGGGATGGGAACGTTCTGGTGGTACGGGTGAAGGAAAACCCGATGGTCAATGAGGTCACCTTCGAGGGCAACGATGCCTACACCGAGGATGACCTGCTGGAGGTGATCACCCTCAAGTCAGGGGCGCTGTTCAATCAGGCCAAAGTGGATCGGGATCTGGCCACCCTGCGTCAGGGATACCGCATCAAAGGGCTCTTTCTGGCCCAGGTAGAGATGGTCTCCGAAGAGCTGGACCAAAACCGGATCAACCTGACCTATCGTATCCAGGAAGGGGAAAAATCCAAGGTTCGGGAGGTGCGCATTATCGGTAACAGCGACCTGACGGACAAGGAGCTGATCAAGGATCTCCTCATCAAACCCACCAACTGGCTCTCCTGGTGGCGGGAAGATGATACCTATGATCGGGAAAAACTGCTGTTTGATCAGGCCCAGCTGCGTAACATCTATCTGGATCGGGGATATGCCCGGGTTCGAGTGGACTCTTCGGTGGCAGAATTAACTCCTGATCGCAGCGCCTTCATGATCACCCACACCGTTAATGAAGGCAGTCGCTATAAATTGGCTGAAATTCGGGTCATCGGAGATTTTGATGAGATGCCCCGTTCTGAAATTTATCAGCACATCCGCCTGAAGCAGGGGGAGTGGTATTCCCGCAAGGAGGTTCGCTCCGCCATCGAAGTCCTCACCGACAAGATCGGCGATTATGGCTACGCCTTTTTACAGATCCAGCCGGAAACCTCCATCAACGACGACGATCTGACCGTCAACCTGATCATGAAAATCGACAAAGGGCAGCGGGTTTATGTCAACCGGGTGGAGGTGGCGGGCAATACCCGGACCCGGGACAACGTGATTCGTCGGGAAATCAAGCTGCTGGAAGGGGATCGCTTCTCAGCCTCCAAAATGCGCTCTTCCAAGAAAAAACTCCAATCCTTGGACTATTTCGAGACGGTAGAGGTGACCACCGTACCAGCTGGTGAGGATGACAAGGTTGACGTCAAGGTGAAGGTGGAAGAAAAACCCACAGGGACTTTTTCTGTCGGTGCGGGTTATTCCAGTGTGGAATCCTTCATGGGAACCGCCTCCGTCACCCAGAACAACTTTTTGGGCAAGGGACAGCGCCTGGTTCTCTCGTTTGCCTTTTCAGGCACCACCAACGAGTTTGAACTCTCCTTCACCGAACCCTATTTTATGGAGAAAAACGTCTCAGCCGGGTTTGACCTGTTCAACCGTACCACTGACTGGGACTCCATCTCCTCCTACGAGCAGCAACTCTCTGGTGGCGGCCTGCGCCTGGGTTTTCCCCTCTCCAACCATCTCTGGGATACAGTCAGCTATCAGCTGGCCTATGTGGAGATCGAAGATGTGGATGAGGATGCTTCCAATATTATCAAGGATATGGAACAGAGAAGCCCCTACCTGCAGTCGATGGTCTCCAACACCCTGCAGTGGGATAGCCTGAACAACCGGATTTTGCCCTCCAAAGGGCGTCGTCATCGCCTCACCACTGACTTTTCCGGCCTGGGCGGGGATGTCTATTTTGCCCGAATGCTGACGGATCACAGCTACTACCATCCCATTTCAGAGGATGAAATGTGGGTGGGTCACATCCGAGGTCGCTTTGGGGTGGTGGAAGGGATCGACGAAGAAGTACCCATCTTTGAACGTTTCTTTCTGGGTGGCAACAGCTCCATTCGCGGCTTTAAACCCGGTGGTGTCGGTCCACGTACCCCTGAAGGGGATGCCTACGGCGGCAACCATTTCGAACAGATCAACGCCGAACTCTATTTCCCCATCATCGGTCTGAAGGAATATGGCGTTCGGGGTCTGACCTTCTTCGATGCGGGTTACATCGGGGATTGGGATGACTATTACGGCAACATGAACGACGACGGCTCCATACGTCTCTCCGGTGGTGTCGGGGTTCACTGGAACTCCCCATTTGGCCCCCTTCGCGTGACGCTGGGCATACCCATCCAGAAAGAAGATTACGACGAAACCCGGACGTTTGATTTTACCTTCGGCGCGGCCATGTAGGCCAGATTTTTAGGAAGGATGATCGTTATGGGCAGGTGGTACGTTTCAAGTAGATGGTACGTTTCAAGCAGATGGCTCGTTGCGTTGTTTTTTGTGCTGGCTGGGCTGATTACAGGTTCAAGTAGTGCACTGGCTCAATCCAAGGGCACTTTTGCCTATGTGGATGTCCCCCGAGCCATCGCCTCTTCGGTAGCAGGTGAAAAAGCACGGGATCTTCTGAAAAACAACATTGCCTCCAAGCAAAAAGAGATCGCTGACATGGAGGCCGAAATCAAACGAATGAAGGAAAACACCGACAAAAAGAAAAGCCTGATGAAACCCGAGGCTCTCTCGGAAATGCGCAACACCATCCAGCGCAAGTTTCGGGAGTACCAACGCATGGTGGAAGACAACCAAGCCGCCTTGGATCGGGAAAACCGTCGGTGGACCAAAAAAATCACCAAAACACTCCACGAAATCATTCAGGAAATTGGCCGTGAGAAAAACTATACGGCCATTTTCAGCCGGGGCCAGGTACTCTATGCCGACCCGTCGATCAACATCACGGATGAAGTCTTGAAGCGTTTGAACTCCCGCACCAAGGATTGGTTTTAAATCATGGTTTTGGATAATCCCCAGGACATTCTGAAAAATCTGCCCCACCGCTACCCCTTCCTGCTCATTGACCGTGTGCTTGAAGCGGAGGCGGGCAAGCGCATCGTGGCGATCAAAAACGTCACCTTCAACGAGCCCCAGTTTATGGGTCACTTTCCAGAAAACCCGGTCATGCCGGGAGTCTTGATTCTGGAGGCGATGGCCCAGGCGGGTGCCCTGCTGGCTGGTCACACCGATCCAGCTTCGGTTCAGGGTCGCCTGGTTTATTTCATGTCCATCGACAAAGCCCGTTTTCGACGTCCGGTGATTCCGGGAGACCAGCTTCGAATCGAAATGGTGCTCGATAAACGGCGGCGGGAAGTGTGGCGTTTTACCGGCAAGGCCTATGTGGGTGACCAGGTAGCAGCCGAAGCCCAGGTGATGGCCATGACCCGTGATATCGAAAAGGCCTCCGGGGATTCTCAGGCATGATTCATCCCACAGCCGTGGTGGAATCCGGAGCCACTCTGGACCCTGAAGTGCGGGTGGGGCCCTATTCCGTCATTGGTCCCAACGTCCATTTGAAAAAAGGGGTTCAGGTGGGGGCTCACGTGGTGATCGCCGGGCATACCACCATTGGCGATGAGAGCCGAGTATTCAATTTTGCCTCTATCGGCGAAGCCCCCCAGGATGTCAACTATGCCGGGGAAAAGACCCGGGTTAAAATCGGCAAGAAGTGCCAGATTCGGGAATATGTCTCTATCCACCGAGGGACGGAAAATGGTGGTGGGCTCACCCGGGTGGGGGATGGCTGCATGATCATGGCCTACTCCCATGTCGCCCACGACTGCCGAGTGGCTGACAGCGTGGTGATGGCCAATGGCGCCACCCTGGCTGGGCATGTGGAGATTCAGGAAAATGCCGTCATCGGCGGGCTTACGGCCATTCACCAATTCGCCCGGGTTGGTCGCAACGCCTTTATCGGTGGGGCTTCAGCCATCTCCATGGATGTGATGCCGTTTGCCTCGGCTGCTGGCAACCGCGCCCGGATTACCGGGGTGAATGTCGTCGGCATGCGCCGCACCGGTTTTTCTGAGGAAGTCATCAAGGCGGTGCGTCAAGCCCACCGACTGATTTTTCGAGCCAATTTGCGCCTGGAAGAAGCCATTGCCGAGGTGGAGCGTCTCTATCCCGCCATTCCCGAGGTTCAGTGCGTTCTGGAATTTCTACAAACCGGTCAGAGGGGCATTTGCCGTTGACCTCATCCCCCCCTCTCCCCAGATTGGGTTTGATAACGGGGAGTGGTCAATTGCCGCTGATCATCGCTCACTCCCTCAAGGGACGACGGCAGCTGGTGGCAGTGGCTCATCAAGGCGAAACCGACCCTGCCCTTGGGGAGTTGGTGGAAAGCCTCCAGTGGGTGCGGTTAGGGCAGTTTAAAAAAATCCTCAAGTTTTTGGCCCGTGAGGGGGTTGAAGAGGTCATGTTGGCCGGGGGGATCACCAAGGCCAAAATTTGGCACATTCGCCCCGACACCTTAGCCTTGAAGCTGGCTACCCGTCTGCGTCATCTCCACGATGACATGCTCCTGAGGGGGGTGGCTGAAGAGTTGGAGAGTCAGGGATTCAAGCTTCGGGGGGTGGCGGAATTTTTGCCGGAGCTTTTGGCACCAAATGGTATTTTAAGCTCCCGCCGTCCCACCCGGGAGCAGTGGCAGGAACTCCAGTTCGGTTGGAACTCTGCCAAGGCGTTGGGGCAATTGGATATCGGGCAAGGGGTCGTGGTGAGACAGAAGGTGGTGGTGGCTGTGGAGGCCATGGAAGGAACGGACGCCATGCTTGAGCGGGCAGGTAAACTGATCTCAGGCAGACGGGTCAAAGGGGATGCGGTTTTCGTCAAGGTGGCCAAACCCCAACAGGATCGCCGTCTGGACCTGCCGGCCGTTGGGCCCAAAACCATCGAAAATCTCCATGCTGCAGGGATTCCCATTCTGGCGATAGAAGCGGGATCTGCCATGATTCTGGATCCGGACGCCACTCTGGCAGCAGTGGAAAAATATGGTTTGGTGATGGTCGGTTGCAGCGAAGAGGAAATGGCGGCTGTCGATCGCACTGATGGAGTGGATTTTGACCGTTGGATGATGCGCCATGACCACTAATCAGACAGATTTGGCCGGGCGTCCTCTCCGGGCTGCAGTAGTCGGTGTTGGCTATCTGGGACGCTTTCATGCCCAAAAATATAAAGCCATCGAAGGTGTCGATCTGGTAGGGGTCGTGGATGCCGACAGCGAACGCTCCCGGCGGGTGGCCCAGGAACTGGAGGTCGATTTTTACTCCGACCTGAAGGATCTGACTGGCAAGGTGGATCTGGTTTCCGTGGTAACTCCCACCCAGAGCCACTTCGAAATAGCCGGGGCTTGTCTGAAGGCTGGTTGGCATGTGTTGGTGGAAAAACCCATCACCGTCACCATTCCCGAAGCGGATGGGCTGATTGCACTGGCGGATCAAAAAAAACTGGTTTTGCAGGTAGGTCACCTCAAAAGGTTTCATCCGGCGGTGGTGGCTTTGAATGAAAGCGGCGTACTGGAAACGCCCCGTTTTATCGAATCCCTTCGATTTGCCCCTTTCAAAAGCCGCGCTTTGGATGTGGACGTGGTTTTAGACCTGATGATTCACGATGTGGATCTCATTTTGAACTTTGTCGGATCTGAAATGGTCCAAGTGGATGCAGTGGGAACCCGAGTGGTGACCAATCAGGTGGATATCGCCAATGCCCGGCTCAAGTTTGCCAACGGCTGTACCGCCAATGTGACCGCCTCCCGGGTGGCACGGGATTCAACCAGGCGCATTCGTCTGTTTCAGGATAACGCTTTTCTCTCCCTCGATTTTATCCGCAACGACATCATGGTTTTGCAGCGGGGTCGAGGCGTGCAAGAGCTGGACGGCATTGAAGTACCGGCCATTGAGGAAACCACTATTCCCATCCAAAAATATGACACCCTTGAGGCGGAAATTCGTTCTTTTTGCGAGGTGGTTCGGGATAACAAGCCTCCTCTGGTGAGTGGTCGGGATGGTCGCAAGGCCTTGGAAGTGGTCAACGCCATCCAAGAATCCATCGAAGCCAATACCCGTAACATCGGTTTGGAGGGGATGCCCGGCCTGACATGAGCGATTCCCCACCGGTTCGGCTGATGATGGTCGCGGGGGAGGCTTCCGGAGACCTGCTGGGAGGTACTTTACTGACCACTCTGCGCTCAGCCATTCCGGACTTCGAGGTGGTTGGTGTCGGTGGGTCACGTATGCGGCAGGCTGGGTTGACCACCCCCTATGACGTCAACGACCTCTCTGTGATCGGTTTGGTAGAGGTGGTGCGCAGGCTGCCCCGGCTGATCGAGGTCTTTCGCTATCTGAACCGACTTTTGGAAGAAAATCGGCCCGATCTTTTAATCACCATTGATCTTCCGGACTTTAATTTTTTACTGGCCCGCCGTGCCCGGGCTTTGGGAATTCCGGTGGTTCATTATGTAGGCCCCCAGGTGTGGGCTTGGCGGCGGGGCCGGGTCAAACGGATCGCCCCTCTTTTGAAACATCTGATGGTGCTGTTTCCCTTTGAGCCTGCTTATTGGCAAAAAACAGACCTACCGGTCACCTTTGTGGGCCATCCCCTGGTGCAGCAGGCGGTCCCAAAAACACCCCGGGATGAAACCCGTCGGAAACTGGGGGTGGCAGAGGATGAAAAGCTGGTGGTGGTTCTACCCGGCAGTCGAAAGGGAGAAATTCAACGACTCCTGGGCGTGATGACCGAGGCCTGCCAGGAACTTCAGCAACGGCAGCCCAAAACCCGGTTTGTCCTGGCCCTGGCAGATACGTTGACACCGGAAGAAGCACCGTGGCCCTGGCAGGTAATCCAAGGAGGCACCTACGACCTTCTGGCTGCAGCAGATGCCGCTATGGTAGCCTCGGGTACGGCCACCTTGGAAACGGCACTCCTGGGAACACCCATGGTGGTCGTATACCAGGTGAATCGGATAACCTATGAAATAGGTCGGCGGGTGATTCGGGTTCCGTTCATCTCTCTGGCCAACCTGGTCTGGGAGGGGGGCCTGGTGACAGAACGCATACAAGACCAAGCCCGCCCGCAGATCCTGGCTGGGGATCTGGAAACCTTGTTGACCGACTCTGAAGAGAGACAACGCTTGCAGAGAGGCTATCATCAAATCCGGGAAAGACTATCCAACCCGGATCGGCAGGCAGTCGATGTTATTTTGGAAATTTTGCAAAAACTACGACCCAAATTGGAGATTCAAGCATGGCAAGCGTTGAGATGACCAAAGAAAATTTTGAGGAGATCGTCACCAAAAACGACATGGTGATTGTCGATTTTTGGGCCGAATGGTGCGGTCCCTGCAAAGCCTTTGGACCAATATTCGAAAAGGTTTCGGAACAACACGAGGATGTGGTGTTCGCCAAGGTGGATACGGACAATCAGCGTGAGCTGGCCATGAGCTTCCAAATTCAGTCCATCCCCACCCTGATGATCTTTCGGGAAAAAATCGTTATTTTTTCCCAGCCTGGCATGCTACCTGAAAAAGCCTTTGCTGAAATTGTCGACAAAGCCAAGGCACTCGACATGGAAGAGGTCAAAAAAGAGGTCGCCAAACAGCAGGAAACCCAGCAGGAGGGATAGAATAGTCCCCCTCTGTTGTGCATCTCCCACCACCCTCTTGGATGGTGGGAGATGCTGCCATACATTGTCATTCCCTCTGAAACTAAGGAGGGTCGGTCTGGTTTTTTCACCTTTCATCTGGATTTTTCATGCTGGATAAAAGGCCTTCGGCTGAATTCTGAAATGCCCCTTCAGGAGGAAATATCGCTCCTGGGTTTCAGATTTCTTTCCGATAAACACCCTGTTGTTAGTGACAAACATCCCCCTTTGATTCGCTAATTCAGGAACGCAAAACAATTTGAGCTATTTTCCCAAGCTCAAACCTTTCTCGAAACGCACCAAAAGTCCTTCGACTTAGTTTATCGTTTGATCCAAAAATTTCATAATTTCGCGCCAATAGTCCGGGTGGTGGACGATGGTGTTGTGGTCCACCCTCCGAAGGGTTCGGTGGCGATGGTCACCTCCCCAGGCTGCGATCAATCTCAGGGAATGTTTTTCTGGAATGATATCGTCATCCGAAGCGGTGAGAGCGAGGAGAGGTGTGGTGATATGAGGAGCCCGAATGTAAGAATCGAAGGGGTGTTTCAAGAGAAAAGCGACTGGGGCATAAGGATAAATTTCCTGAGCCACCTCTCGGATGGCATCGTAAGGGGAAATCAGCACCACTCCCTTGAGAGTACGTTTGGCAGCCAGATGGACAGCTACACCACTACCCAGGCTGCGCCCCATGACCACGATGCGGCTCGGATCGATGGCGGGCTCTTTGGAAAGGCGGTCATAGAGTGTCAAAGCATCTGCAAACAGGACGCTCTCTCCGGGTTTACCACCACTTAGCCCATAGCCACGATAATTAATGGCGGCAACAGCCCACTTTTTTAATATGCGTGCTTCCAATAAAAAGCCCGACACCTCTTCGGCATTGCCCCCAAAATAGATCAATAAGGGGCGTTGCCGATCAGTTTCGATATTTATCAGCCATCCGTGCAGTAAAACGCCATCGTCCATTTTGATATGGACTTCGCTGTCTGAGAAGGCACTTTCAAGGATATTTCTGTTTCCCAGATCGATGGGTCTTGGAAAAAAAAGCAGTTTTTCTTGAAAAAAATACAGGAATGGATAAAGTATTAGCGGAATAGCGATGAGAATGCCGATAAAAAGGTGTACCATGGATTGGAATAGCGTATTCATTGATTGATTGTGTAAATAAAACTGATCTCTTGGTTGTTAAGGTTTGTAGGCCTGGGTTGTTGAAGCAAAAACCCTTTGGTACCGACTGGGTTGGCTCCACCGATCCACTGGCTGGAAACTTTATCCTAACCGATTGTGTTTCTTGATGAAATAAACATTCAACCCGTTTCTTGTCGAGTTGATGTTTGTTCGGACTGTTACCCTTGTTTTGTTAAACTGTTAATCAACTTACCGGGCTGTTCCAAGCAGGAGGAGAAATGTCCCTCATTCGTTATACGACCCAAATTGTCACTTCTTATCTGAGTAGACAGGAGATGCCAGTTCATGAAATTTCCCCCTTCATGCGGGAGATTCATCAGGCACTGGCCAGCCTTTCCGAGCCTGAAGGGACCGCTTTGCCTTCAGATTCCACTGTGTCGGTCGATCACCAGGAAAATCCTACCAGTGAATTATCCACGCAGGCACCTCAGAAAAAAAGCGAAAATTCCCATAAAACCATCACACCGGCTGTTTCCATTGAGGATGCAGTGCGGTCAAATGCTGTCGTCTGCCTGGTGTGTGGCCGAACCATGAAAACCTTGCGAATGCACCTGACCCGGAGTCACAATCTGACGGTGGAAAGCTATCGCAATCGCTTTGGCCTGGATCCGGATTTTCCCCTGGTCTCACCAGACTATTCCGCCAAACGCCGCCAATTGGCCATTGATGCGGGGCTGGGAGAAAAAACCAAAAAAAAATAGCGAGTTGATTCCGGTGCAAGAAGGTAAAAAGAGTCGATTCGCAGGCTATTCATCCGGATTGGGATCTTTTCCCGGTTTGGAGAATCCGGGTTTCGCTCTCTTTCTGGAAAATGGACGCGCCAAATGTTTTCCAACCGTTTTTATGCACTGAAGCTCTCTCTCCCTCTTCTGGGACTCCTCACTTTCGGCTTTTTTTCACACGATCGTCTCACCCCTTTGCGAATGACTCCAGAAATCTGTCTGACCCATCCCCAAGCCTGTCATGGTCGACAAATCGCCATGCAAGGTTATTTTGAAAGGGTTACCCCTTTTGGAATGGCACTGAGAATTCCCAAGCGCACCCAACCTGGTCGGATCATTGACCTACGGGGCCGGATACCAATCTATCCAAAAACCACACAGCTTCGCGTTTTGGCTCGGTTTGATCGCAGTGGTTTTTTTGTCCTCATCAAACATGAAGTCAACCAACCGTGGATAAGACCGGCAAAGCTGGGAGTATCCTTGCTGGGGCTCTTATTGGGCGGGATGCTCTTTTTGCGCTCCTTTGATATCAGGCCCAATGTCGGCACTTTTTTTATCCACAGATAAAGTGTCTTGATGCCAGATCTCTTTGTCCATTTTGCCTCCGGATATCTGGTGGCCCCCAAACTGGGGCTTCAGGGGCGACGGGAGGCGGTATTTGTGGTGGGAGCACTCCTTCCCGATTTTTTGGCACGCATTCCCATTGTCGTGCTCGATGAATTTTTCCAGCTGAATACCCTTTGGTTTTTCCTTTCTTTTCACACACCTGCCGCACTTTTAGTCAGCTGTTATTTTTTGGCGATGCTCTTTCCACAAGCACAACGCCGGGACTATTTTGGCTGGCTTTTCTCGGGAGCGCTCCTGCATCAATGCCTGGATTTGATGCAGGGACAGTTCCACGAAGGGACCTATATGCTTTTTTTCCCTTTTTCTTTCAAAACAACTGAACTAAGACTCTTCCACAACGATGCCGGCATCTATCTCTTTCCGTTACTGATGATGGCCGTGGTTTGGAGCCATAGGCAGCGCAAGAGGCTTTCGCATTTTAACCAGGAAAGGTGGGAGAACGACATTGATCGATGATTTTAAAACGACCGAGGCCTGGCGCGTTTTTCGTATTCAGGCGGAGTTGATCGACGGCATTGAAACCCTACGAGGCATGGGGCCTGCAGTAACCATCTTTGGCAGTGCCCGAACCCCCGATGATGACGCATCCTATCTGGCTGCCAAAGAGACGGCAGAGCTTTTTTCGAAACATGGCGTTGGCGTGATCACCGGTGGTGGGCCTGGAATCATGGAAGCAGCCAACAAAGGCGCATTTTCTGAGGGAGCCGTATCGGTGGGATTGAACATTGCCCTGCCCTTCGAGCAGCAAGCCAATCACTTTCAGGATGTCAGTATTTCATTCCGCTATTTTTTCGTTCGTAAATTGATGTTCGCCAAATATGCCGATGCCTTCATCATTTTTCCTGGAGGGTTCGGTACTCTGGACGAGTTGTTCGAAGCTTTGACCCTGGTTCAAACGGGTAAAATGCGGCATCTGCCGATTATTCTTTATGGCTCCGATTATTGGCAGGGTCTTTTGCAGTGGTTACGCAGCAAGGTGCTTTCGGAAGGGTGTATCAGCAAAAAAGATTTGAATATTTTCCATGTGGTGGACAATCCTCGTCAAGCCCTGAGCATTGTCTCGGCTGCCCTCAAGAGCAATCTTAAAAAGCAGAAAAAATTGAAAAAACTGAAAAAGCGGAAAAAGCGGGAAGAGTTGGAAAAACGGGAAGGATTGGAAAAACAGGGAAGTACAAAAAAAACAGAAAAAAATAACAGCAAAACCGGAAAGCAAATAAAGCTGAAATAAGCTGAAAAACAATAAAAGGCTCAAAAAAACAGCCTGCTGCTGGCATTATTCAGTCGTGCAGAAAGGACTCACCAGGGCATGTGGCCGTTTTCTCCAGCAGGCAGGTAGCCTCCATCATAATCAATCAGGAGGGAAGACCGTGTTGGGCGATCCACTCCCGGATCAGCTTTTCCAAGACTTCCCGCCGGTTATTCTGGGGGTTTTCGGTCACCTGATCCACCAGCCATTCTTGTAGCTGGCCGATCCAGGCACCGGGTTTTTGTCGAACCAGATCCAAAAGTTCACCGCCGGAAATGGCCAGATCATCGGGGCTTAAACGGTTTTGTGCTTCTGAGATGGCTTGGCAACGCCGCAGGGTCCGATGACACTCAGCCGCCATCCGCTCAAGCTCCGCTGATACCAGGTTAGGTTGGGTTTCCCGCTTGGCCTTGATCAGCCGAAAAAGTCCCTCAATGGGAATGTCGTTTTCAATAAGTCGTTTAAGCGCCCGATCAGAAGGGGAGTCGTCAAATTCCAGGTGAGCAATCAGGCGGTGAAGACGCTGTTGACGGCGTTTGGAAAAATGAAGGCGCTCCAGGATCGTGTCGACCAGACGCAGAGTTTCTTCCATCTGACCGGGTAGGAGGGGTGCTGGTGTGACGGAATCTTCAGGGGCGATCACGCAAGCGGTTTTACCCACCAGATGGAGGAGGGCGGCCCAACGGAGATCCAGGAGGGAAACCTTTTCCCCCTCCCGGGGTCGGGAGACCGCAAACATCATATCCAGGCTTTTTTCCCAGGCACTGCGGGTATCACCGTTGGTATCGCGGACCTCCTTCAAGGTAGCCAGCTCCGGCAATATCTGCTCCCCCAAAGGAGAGTTGAAGAAACGCCGCATCAAGGCCACACTGTTTTTTTTCGTGAGGGGCAGGGATAAAAATCGATCCATCTCCGCTCGGAGGCGCTCCTGGGAAACCCGACCAAGATGGGTCTGTTCGGTCAGTTCCAAATCCCTAGGGTCGGACTCGGCGGCAAACTGCATGATGAAACGATAAAAACGCAGGGCTTTAAGGGGTTCCTCCCGCAGAGTATCGCTACCATTGACCAGACGCACCCGGTTTTCCTGCAAATCCTGCTGCCCGCCAAAGGGATCGATAAGCTTTCCGTCAGGCCAGGGAAAAGCCATGGCGTTAAAGGTGATATCCCGATGGAGAAGATCCTCTTCCACTGTTGCCTGATGGCCGGGTCGGTGGCGCAGGGTGGAAATGTGGATGATTTTAAGGGGAGTGTCTCCCTTGAGAGGTAGCAGCAGGCTGTTGTGCCGTTTGCCCATCACCACCTGGGGAAACCCTCCTTCAAGGAGCTTTTGGTGGCAGAGGGAAAGGGAACTCGCAACCAGAAGGTCGATTTCACGGACGGCAAAATCATTCCGCAACGCCTGCCGCAAAACCCGGCCAACCAAGTGAATGGGGCCAATAAGGCGGTTCAGACTGTCTAAAAGCTGACAGACGTAAGGGGAAAAGTTAGATTGAAGCAATGATTTCATAAGTTGGGAACCTGTTGAGTTAACGAGAAAAGGTAGGGGATGAACGAGCCAGCGTCAATGCCGGAAGAAGAGTCAGGCAAAAGGTTCAAGGTGATCACCATGGGCTGCCGAGTCAATCAGTTTGAAAGTGAGCTGATGCGAAAAAGCGGTACAGATCAGGGTTTTCAGCCGGTAGCCAAAGGGGAATTGGCTGACTTGATCGTGGTCCACACCTGTTCGGTCACCGCAGAAAGCGACCGCCAGGCCCGCCAACAAATTCGCAGGGCAGCCCGGGAACATCCAGCAGCCCGCATCATCGTCACCGGCTGCTATGCCCAGCGGTCACCAGAATCCTTGGCGCAACTCCCGGGTGTGGCACTGGTGATCGGCAATGCTGAAAAAGAACGTCTCGGCGATTATCTGGCTGAGATGGCCTCCCAACCACCATCTCAGCCAGGCGCCCCTCACCAGGAGGTGAAAGTGCAGGTGGCTCCTGTGGAGGAGATGGTCGTTCCCCCCCTTTCCAAGGAATCGGCTTCTCCAGGGGGGGTGGAAGCGGAGATGGCTGAGGCGGGATCCATCAGACAGCCCCTTTCCAAAACCAGGGTGAAAATAGCGACTGCCAAGAAAAAAACATTTACCACCAGTGAGGTTGCCCCCCCTATACTGGATCACTTTTCCGACCGGGCCCGAGCCTTTATTCAAGTGCAAAACGGCTGTGACGGCAAATGTACCTTTTGCTTGATTCCCTCTGTCCGTGGTCCCAGCCGCTCTACCCCACTCTCCCAGGTGATGGCCCAGGCCTCACGATTTCTCGCTTCTGGCTACCGGGAACTGGTTTTGACCGGCATTGACCTGGGGGCTTATGGCCGGGATCTGCGGCCAGACTTTTCCCTGGCCCATCTGGTCACTGCTCTGTTGGAAATCCCGCAATTAACCCGCTTGCGTCTCTCCTCCCTGGACCCCATGGATCTTGATGAAGCGTTGATCCAGCTCTTGGGCTCCGAAAAAAGGGTGTGCCCTCACCTTCACATTTCGTTACAATCAGGTGATAATGGTATTTTGCGGCGCATGGCCCGGCGTCATCGTCGGGAGGATGTGCTCGAACGGGTGGAAAAAGCCCGTCACCTGCGCCAGGATTTGGTCTTGGGAGCTGATATAATAGTCGGTTTTCCCACCGAAACCGAGGAGGCTTTTCAAAACAGCCTGGAGCTGGTTCGGGAAGGGGGATTTTCCCTGCTACACGTTTTTCCCTATTCCGACCGGCCTGGAACCGCTGCGCTTAAGCTGGCCCAAAAAGGCCTGGGCCAGGGTCAACCGGGACGCATCGCCAAGGAGATCGTCAAAGCGCGCTCCGAGGGATTGCGTCGGGTGGGGCAGGAGATATTGGTCAAGACTCTCCGGGAACAGCTGGGGAAAGTCGTGTCGGTATTGGTTGAAAACGTGGAAAAAGAATGGGTTATGGGCAAAGCGGAAACATTTCTTCCGGTTCGCTTTGCCCCCACAAAAAGCTGCCAACCTGGGGATATCGTCCCTGTCGCCATATCTGAACTTGACGCCAGGGAGGATCATCTGGTTGGGGAGATGGTCGCAGGATTCGAAACCGGCCCCCGAAGCGGTAGCTAGAATCAATCGCTTGATTTTGACAGGTTTGAAGTTTCGTGGATTTTTTCATACCGCTTACCGGACCAATTAGCGATACTCTTTATATTATCATTGGTTAGAATGGGTGTTATCAATATTGCAAACCGGATGTGCCCCCCCATGCGGTTGAGGAGCGATCATGAAAAGACCATTATCGATCTGTTTTTTCAGCAACACCCTGCCTAGGCTGTTTACCGCCTTCCTGACGTTGTCCCTTTTTCTGCTCCCCGGGACCAATGCCTTCTCGGAGAGCCTGCCAGTAGCAGCCTTTTCCAATCCCGATTTTACCGCTGAGATGACCCAGGAGTGGATCGACAAGCCCATCGACCGAAGCCTGAAAAAACGGGAAGCCCCTGTAGATTTAAAGGTGATGATGGATCAGCAGATGTTTCGGATTTTGGGGCCGGCCATCACCCAATATGCCAAAAAAGAGGGTATCCATATCGCTATGAGTGATGGTACCTGTGGCCATTCCGCTGGCGCCATTTTCAACAAAAAGGCTGACATGGGAGGATTTTGTTGTCCGCCCCGGGATTTGGATCGGCTGCCGGGACTGCGATTTTACACCCTGGGAATTACCCCGGTAGCCATCCTGGTTCATCCAGACAATCCCGTAAACAACCTGTCCACCGATGAAGCCCAAGAGGTTTTTGCGGGCACCATCGACCGCTGGAGCCAACTGGCTGCGACCAATGGTGAAAAAGGGCCTAATCAACCCATTTTTCCGGTAGCCCGCCTCCACTGTAAAACCCGACCGGGACACTGGCGTCTGATTCTCGACAACGAGGACTCTTTCAGCCCGGAACTCCAAGAGGTTGGCACCATTCCGGACATGATCAATACCGTTGCCACCAACCCCAGGGCCATAGGTCATGTCGCGCTGTGGTTTGGGGTGGAACATTATCGCAAGTATGGTAACACCCGGATACTACACATCAACCACACCGACCCCTTTGACATTAAAGGGGTTGCTGCCGGGGACTATCCATTCTACAAGACCTTTTCGGTCACCGTATGGGAAGGTGAGTCCGTGGCCAACCCCCATGCAAAAAAACTGGTCGACTTTCTCCTCCAAGAGGTGGAACGACTCGATCCCCGTTACGGCATTGTGCCTCCTTCTCAGCTGAAAAAAGCCGGGTGGCGGTTTTATGGCCATGAGTTGATCGGGGATAACTCTTGACTCAAGCCCCACCGGCCCATCCTGTCCATTCCCGCCAAACGCTTTCCATCACCCTGCAACTCTTGGTGCTGACCTTGGTTTTGAGCGCTTTGTTGGGAGGTGTCTGGGGGCGGATTCACATTGAGGGTGTGCGGGAATCCCTGCGGGAAAATTTTTCAGGACAGCTGATCGCCCGAGCCCGGGACAGCCGCATCCGTTTGGATAATTACGTTAAATTTCACCACTATGCCGCTGAGCTTTTTCTGACCCAGAGAAAATTTATCGACTATCTGGAAACACACCCACCTCCCTCCAAACTCATTCAGCATGGTCGCACCCCTGCCTGGTTTCCGGATCGCTCCATCCAACGCACCTTCATCAAGGCCCGACATACCCTGCTGTTGGATCAAGCCGGTAACATTCGGGAAATGTTCAGCCGGGGGGGGAAGAAGGTGCCGGGGGAGCTGTTGGAAAAATTATTGATGCACCGGCAGCTTCCCAAAGGCAAGGAGAGCCGGATTTTGCAACTGGGGGAGGTGCTCTATCTCATGACACTCCAGTCCATATCCAAGGAAGTGGGTGAAGAGTGGGGATGGTTGGTGCTGGCCACCCCCATGGATGATCGATTTTTGTTGGCCTCCCAGGGATTGGTCAGCACCACTGGCCTGCTGGGACTGGTGGATATGGATACCCACCGTATCCTGGTGAGCGGCGATATCGAACAGATTCCGGTGGGAACGCCTGTTGATCAACTGGATCAACGGTTTGTGGTGCAAAAGGAGGCTTTTTTTGATTATGGCAACTCCGAGGTCATTCTGAAACTGGTGATGCTGGCCCCCTTGGCAGAGTTCCAGGAGTTGATGAACGAGGTCTCCCGGGAAGCCCTTGTGGAAATCGTCCTGGTCAGTTTTGCCTTTTCAGCCATTTTTTCGTTGGTGATCCTGTGGTTTTTACACCACCTGCAAAATTTTACCGGCGAGATGCAGAGCTTTGCCCGCAACCGACTGGGATTGGAATTTCAAATCGCCACCCGGGGTGGTCCTTTGAATCGCATGCGGGAACAGTTCAGCCTGATGGCGGAAAATATTTTGGCCGCCCGAGAGAGGGAGGCAGAACACAATCAGGAACTCAAAGAGACCAACAGCGCCCTCAACAACTCCCTGCAGATGATCAAACGAACCCAAAGCCAGCTTTTGCAATCGGAAAAAATGGCTGCCCTGGGGGGATTGGTGGCAGGCATTGCCCATGAAATCAATACCCCCGTCGGCATTGGCTATACTACCGCAACCCATTTGGAAGGGGTTACCCGGCAACTGAAAAACAGTTATAAGGAAAGCCAGCTGAAGCGCTCGGAGCTGGAGGATTATCTGGATACGGCATCAGAATCGAGCCAGTTGATCGCGGCCAACCTGCGCCGTGCAGCAGACCTGATCGGCTCTTTCAAACGGGTGGCCGTCGATCAAACCAGTGAAAAACGCCGCACTTTGCGAGTCAAACCCTACTTTGAGGAAGTGCTGTTAAGCCTGGGGCCCAAACTCAAAAACAGACACCACACAATTACCCTGAACTGCCCGGAAGCGTTGCAAATCGACAGCTTTCCCGGGGCGCTTTCCCAAATTCTTTCCAACCTCATCATCAACTCCCTGGACCATGCATTTTCCGAAAAAGAAGAAGGAAAAATTGAGATAGAGGTTTCACGTAAGGAAAACTTTATCTTATTCTGCTATCGTGACAGTGGCCGTGGCATGGAAGCTGACTCAGTGAAAAGAATTTTCGAGCCGTTCTATACCACGGCCCGGGGGCGGGGCGGCAGTGGGCTGGGCATGCATATCGTTTTCAATCTGGTGACTCAAACGTTGGGGGGAACCATCCACTGTCATAGCCGCCCAGGAGAGGGGACAACGTTCGACATCACGATACCCATGACGTGATGACCACCACCCCGTTTCAGGATTGAAGGGGGAGAGTATGACGACGATGGAAAACAAGCCGGAGAGCCAGGACGGTGAACTGGTTTTTTATGAAGAGTCCAAAGCGACCGATGCCCCACCCGAGCCGCACCTTGATGCGTGGAAGGTGATGATTATCGACGATGCCCCGGATATCCACGCCTCCACCACACTCGTACTCAAAAAATATCGTTTCGAAAACCGGCAGCTGGAATTTATCAACGGCTATTCCGGAGAGGAAGCCAAACAGTTGATGGCGGCCCATCCCGACACCGCTATTCTGCTGTTGGATGTGGTGATGGAGACCGAACACGCCGGTCTTGATGTGGTTCATTATATCCGTAACGAGCTGAAAAACCCCTTTGTCCGCATCATTCTCCGCACCGGTCAGCCGGGCCAGGTACCGGAGGAGGATATATTTATTCGTTTTGATATCAACGACTATCGGGAAAAATCAAGTTTAAGCCGACAAAAACTCCTCACCTCCCTCACCAGCGCCCTCAGAGCCTACCGGGACATCATGGCCCTGGAAAAAGCCCGCCAGGTGTTGAAGGAAACCGGCAACGCCCTGAAAAAAAGTGAAGAAAGCCTGCAAAAAGCCCAAGCCCTCGCCCACATCGGTAGCTGGGATTGGGATATCGTCCAGGGTCGGATGAGCTGGTCCGATGAGATGTTTCAGATTTTTGATATCTCCCCGGAGGCTTTCGACGGCACCTATGATGCCTTTCTACAATTGATCTCCCATCATGATCGGGAAAAAGTGGCCAACTCCCTGCAAAAGGCCCTCGTCAGTGGGGATAACCATTTTGACTGGGAATACCGTCTGACCCGCTCCAACGGCCAATTTCGCACGGTACATGTGGTGTCAGAAATCTATCGGGACGCCTCTGCCACAGCGGTGCGAATGATCGGCACGGTGCACGATATTTCTCAACAGCGGGAACATGAGGCCCGCAACGAACGCTCCTATCAAACCAGAATCGCCATCAGCGCCCTCCTGGAAACGGGTCTGGAGCCCCTCTCCATGACCCGACAACTGGAAGTGGCCCTTGATATTATTCTCACCATTCCATGGCTGGCAATCCTCAACAAAGGCTCCATCTTTCTTTACGATAAAACCAATCAGGAGCTGGTGCTGACAGCCCAACGCAACCTGTCGGATTATCTTCGGACTGCGTGTGCCAAGCTTCCCATGGGATACTGTCTTTGTGGTCGAGCCGCCCAAACCCGGAAGATCGTTTTTTCAGCCCACCTGGATCACCGCCACGACATCACCTATGACGGCATCAGCGCCCACGGTCACTACTGTGTCCCCATTCTCTCCCGCTCCCGGCTCCTGGGGGTGTTGAACCTCTACGTCCCTGACGGCCATCCCCGGGAAGGAGAGGAGGATGCCTTCATGACCACCATAGCCAACACCCTGGCTGGCATCATCGAACGCCGGGAGATGGAAGACCGGCTGCGGTGTGCCGAGGAGCGCCTGAAAAATCTAGCCCACCACGATCCCCTGACGGGGCTGCCCAATCGACTGCTTTTTATTGAACTCCTGAAAAAAAACCTGGCCTTCTCCCGGCGGGAAAAGTGGAAGCTGGCTATCATGTTCATGGATCTGGATCGCTTCAAGGCGGTCAACGATACCTTTGGCCATGAAACCGGGGATATGTTGCTCAAGGAAGCCGGGGAGCGGATCATCAGCTGTTTGCGGGAGTGTGATGTCGTAGCCCGGATGGGGGGGGATGAATTTACCATTCTGCTGCCGGAGGTGATCGATCAGAACAAACTGGGCGTGGTCGCACGTCGGATCATCAAACAGCTGCAAAAACCGTTCATCGTAGATAAAAACAGCTGCGAGATTGGCACTTCCATCGGCATCTCCATCTATCCCGACGATGGGAACAGCCCGGAGCAGCTCCTGAAAAATGCCGATCAGGCGATGTATGCAGTCAAAAAAGAGGGTCGCAACGATTATAAATTTTTCCAGGATCCCAAAGAGCCAAAAAAAACCGACAGCAAAACCCAGAAAGAAGCCAGCGGTAAAAGCAATCATCATTCCGGCACCAAGCCTAAAAAAAAATCTAGCCCCAAGGCCAAAAAAACACCCAACATCAATTCTCTCAAAAAATCGACTGGCCCAAAGAAAAAAGGGAAGGAATAGTTCTGGGAATAACAGGATTTGACTTGGCTGGCATTGCCAGCTGTGCATTGTCTTGAATCAACCTATTTCCAAATAAAAATCTGTTTCAGCCCCAATCACATCCCACTCTCCCGCACCCACAACGCCACCAGCTCCTGCCAATAACCGAGAAGCAGGCTTTCCCTTCGGCCTGAAATAATCACCACACCCCGAATGGCTTCGGTGACGGTTATTCCGGGATCCACCGGGGTCAGGCGAATCCGATAGCGGGCTTCCCGGGTCTCCAGGCTCTCCTCACTGAGGGTGGTGACTTCCCCACCAAAGGCTGTGGCGAGCAGTGGAGAGTCCAGCGCCCGAATGGCCGCAGGATCGATGGTGGAAACCTGAAGATCAATAGCAGGCAGACGGGGGTTTTCCGGGAAAAATCGCGCGGCCTGCCCCACACCCGCCCGGTTGAGGTTGATCTCCTCCAGATAGGCCAGCACCGTCGGTTGAGCCGGATCCGTCAAGAGGGCCAGTAGACGATTTTCATCCACCCACAATCCTGGTCGCAACGCCCGGTCCAGCCAACGAACCGTGCCTGCCACGGGAGCGGTGATGCTGAGTCGGGCCTTTTGCTGGCGATGGCCGGAAAGCTCCCGTCGGGCCTTGGCCAGACGTCCGGCAGTCACTTGGCGCTTTTGAGCCAGTTTTTTTTGTTTGCGGCTTCGGGAAAGTTCCGCTTCCAGATAACGCACCCTGAGGGCCGACTTGGTCTCCTCATCCTGCAAATCCGGGGAGTCCAAAGTGAGAAGGGGTTGCCCCTTTTTAACCACCTCGCCATAAGCGGCTTGCAGGCTCTGGATGCGGGCCGGGAAGGGGGCGTGAATGCGTGCGGTCACCTCCGACTCCAACACCGCCGGTGCTCGCACCCGGGTAGGCCAGGGAAAGATAAGCCAAGCCAGCAAGGCCAAGAGGGCCAAAATCCAGAAAGTATTGATAAAGTTGATCCGAATGGCCCCAGCCTCCTGCCGCCAGCTTAAAATTTCACCCACCACGGGTCGGACGATAAACCAGCCGATGCCCCCCACCAACAAAAACCAACCCAACAGTTTGAAAACAAAATGGTACACCATCAAAGAGATGGTGGTGAAAAGAAAAAGCCGATAAACCCACGCTCCAAACGCATAGAGGGTCAAAATGGTGAGCCGCCCCCCAGGGGGAGAACTCCCTTCCGGGGAGGGCATGTTAAGCCCCAATATCCAACGCCTGATCCGCCAACGCCCCACCCCAAAAGCCCGCTGTTGCAGATTGGGCAACCCCAGGGCATCGGATAACAGATAGTAGCCGTCAAAGTGCACCAATGGGTTGAGATTGACCGTCAGGGTAATCACCCAACTCACCGTCGCCAGCACAAAACAGACACTCTTAAGAGGCCCTGCCGCCACCAAACTCCAGACAAAAGTGGCCAACACCGCCATCACCAACTCCGCCGCCACCCCAGCCCCGGCAATGGCCATGCGCTGCCGTCGTTTGGAAAGCCGCCAGGAATCGGTGGTATCGGTATAAAAAACCGGCCAAAAAATTAAAAAAGCCACCCCCATGGTCGGAACCCGCAAGCCGTGATATTTGGCGACATAGGCGTGGGAAAATTCGTGGGCGAGCTTGGCAGCCAAAAAACCGGTGGCAAAAAGAATGGCTCCGGGAACCGTAAAAAAATCCGGCAGGGTATGGATAAAGGTGTCCCACTGGTTGAAGAGCACCCAGAGGCTGAAGAGGGCTGCTATCGCCAGCAGAGGGGGAAAAAAGCGGGAAAAGAAAAATTGCAGAAAGGGGAGCGTCGCCACCAAAAAGCGGTCTGGATCAAACAGGGGAAAGCGGGCGAAAAGCAGGCGATCCGGCCAGCGGTTTTTTTGCAGACGGCGCAGCCCGGCAAACCGCCCCCACAAACCGGTAATCACCTCTTCCCCCTGGGGCATCAACAAAAAATGGCCACTCAAAAAAAGCTTGATCCGCTCCACCTCGGCAGGACCAATTTGCAGGGTGGTGTTCCCGTTGACCTCGGCGATGATCTTGTCAGCCTCCCCCAGATGCCAGCGGGCGAGGAGTTGAAATTCCGACCAGCCAAAACGAAAAAAACGGTTTCGCACCGGGTCGAGCAGGGTCCAGGTGGGGGAACCATCCTCGGCAGGGGGGCCGGGAGAGAGTTCCAACTCCTGTCGCAAAGGGGGGAGGGTGGAGGAAACGGTGGGAGAGTTGGCTCTTGAATCCCCCCCGCTGGCAGAAGCAACAACGGACCCCGTTGGCTTTATCCGCCCGACAGCCAACCCGGGCATGTCAGCCACATCCCCGCTGTGTCCCCCCTTCTGATCCGAGGTTGAAATCAAAACCCCAGCCATTGCCGCATCGCCGCAAGAGGCCTTCGAATGAGATAATAGTAAAGAGGCACCTCCTCCCCATAAATCTTGGCGGTTCCACGCAGGCCAATGCGGGGTGGGGGGAGATTGGGTGAAAAATGGGCCAATAGATTAAACGCCAAAAAACCGTCCGGAGCCAAGGCAGGCTCATAACCGGAACGTTTCAGGCGAGCGGGTAGGGGGCGGGTGGGTTCGATGTTGAGGAAAAGCGCCACCCGGGCTTCCGGCGTGAGAGAGATCGCATCGGCCACCGGCAGCCAGATGGTGAGGGCGACCTGGCTGGGGTCGGCCACGGTAAGCACCTTTTCCCCCACCTTGACGGGCCTGCCCAGCCAATCGTTCACATCCCCAAAGATGGCGATGCCATCCCGTTCGGCCCGCACCTGGGAGCGTTTGAGCACCTTGGAGTAGTGGGCCACCTCCATGGCTTTGAGTTCCACTTTGGTTTTCTGCACCAACAGATCCACCTTGCGCCCCGGATCATCCCCCATCAGCACCTTTTGCCGGGTGTTGTCATACTCGGCCCGGGCCACCTCCAGAGCCCCCCTGGCCAGATCCAGCTGGCTCAACGGAGAGGTGTCATCCAGCTCGAAGAGAAGATCTCCCAGGTGTACCGACTGATTGGGCTTTACCGCAAAATGTTTCACCACCCCAGCCAGGGGAGCGGTTACCGGAAAGGGGGTGAGAGGGGTGACCTGGGCAGGCGCCAGGACTGTTTGGGGTACGGGTAGCGTGAGTGCGGCTGCCAGCAGTAGCGGTGGGATCAGACGCCAAGGTTGGCGCTTCAACCCCCCAAACAGTTTGGAAAAGGTTCCCCTGGGATGGAGGGTGTGCCAGGCGTGGGCAAAGGCGGCGGTGAGCTTGGCCAAGAGCAGTTTTTCCTGCTCCTGCCACTGATTTTCCCGCCCCAGCCACAAACCGGCCACCACCCGACCATCCCCATCCACAAAGGGACACCACAAACCATAAAGCCCCCGCCAGATCCCTCCCTCTCCCTGGGTCTGGGACACCTGTGGTGAAGGATTTCCTGTGTGGGATATTTTTCGATCTTTGGCAGAGACGCCAGCCATCTCCGGAGGAATATCCGAAACAGCACCAGGATTTTTATCCTTCAGGGTGGATTTAACCACCCCTCGCAGCCAGCGGGAAAAGGGGGCGTCACGCTCAGGGCGATCCACACCCGAGACGGCCTCTACCCGGGGTCGCCCTGTACCATCCAATAACCAAAAGGCCACCATCGGACAGGGAATCAGGCGAGGTGTTTCGTTCACCATCAAAAAGGCCAGCTCCGCCCCATTGGTGGTATTTCTGGCACGCTCCTCCAGATGGATAAAGGTGGAAAGCGCCGTGATTTGATGATCCCGTGGGTCCATGGTGCTAGGTTCCCACGGGCAGACTCAATTGGGAAGGCCCGGCATCACCATGGGGTTGCCACACCGGGCCGATAGCCAACATCATGGCAAGGTGGAGAGAGAGGGGGGTAGATCATACGCTTCCAGGCCTGACAGGGAAGAGTTGAGGGAGGAGGGAGGGGGAGTGGGGGGATTAAAATAGGCGGTACCGCTCATCCCTGCCATCAGCTCCGGATGAACCCCCTTGATATCGGCTCTCACCTTGATGGTGCGACTCACCGGATCCACCTTGGCTCCCAAGAGAGCGATGCTCGCTTCGTAGCGGTCGCCGGTTTCCCGAATGCGAACCGGAAAAGTCAGACCGGGTTTGACCCATTTGAGCCAATCCGAAGAGATCAAAAAATGGAGATAGAGGCGGCGGTGGTCCAATATTTCCAGCAGTTCATCCCCCCGGGAGAGATATTGATGGGGGTGGGCGTGGCGCTTGACCACTCGCCCGGCAAAGGGGGCGTAGATGCTGCACCTGGAGACCCGGGTTTTGGCCTCTTCCTCCTCGGCCTTTGCGCGGGTGAGTTCCGCTTCGGAGATGGCCAACGCCAGACGGCTGACTGATTGGAAACTTTCCAGCTCCTTGTTGGACTTCACCTCTTCCCGGGCGATGGTCACCTCGGATTTGGCCTTTTTCAGCCGGGCCCGATAGACCCGGCAGTCAAATACCACCAGCTCCTGCCCTTTTCGGAAAGCCTCCCCCTCCTTGACCGAAAGCCGGACAATGGCTGCATCCAGCTGGCTGGAGAGAGTGGTCTCCCGGGCCGGGTGCAAAATACCATTAACGGAGGAGGTATAGGTTTGACCGTCAGCGGTTTCCTCAGCGAGCCCCGGGGTTATCTGAAAAAAAGGAGCTTCCTGAAAATCAGAGCCAGAATGATTGTCTGAGACTTCCGGAAACGAAGGGGTATCCAAAAACAATACCGCTCCAAAAAGAGCCACGAAAACCAGATGGATGGGAGATTTTATTGGCATTGCATCAACCGCACGATATCGGAAAAGAGGGCTTGAATCTCCTGGGTGTCGGCCTCCTGCTGGGAGAGGGCGGACTGTAGCTGAGAGGTAAGACCTGCCCCTTCAGCTTCGGTGATGAGGGTCTCCAGATGGTCTCCACCGCTGTTTTCACCTCCATTTTCTTCTCCCTCCTGGCCGGACTCTTCCCCTTCTTCCCCAAGCTGGGCACCGTCGGTCTCTCCCTCATCATCCAGGGTTTCCTCACCCTCTTCCTCGGCCTGCTCCTCTGGGGATTTTTCCTCACCATCCCCCTCTTCCTGGCCTTCCCGAGCACCTTCTTCCCCTTCCTCGGGCTCCTCACCCTCTTTCAGCTCTTCCTCCTCTTCCGAGCTCGCTTCACGCCCTTCGTCATCCTCTTCCCCAGGCTCCCCGTCAAAATCATCACCTTCCTTGCGGGCATCCTCTTCAATCACCTCTTCCAGAGGAGTCTCCTCCTCCTGGGCCACTGGATCTTCGCCACCTTCCGCCTCACCCTCACCACTCTCCTGCCCGGAGTCCGGCAGAGTGTCTACTCCCGGTTCTCCAGCATCTCCGTCCAAATTTCCGGATTCCTCCCCATCACCGGAAGGATCCTCCTCCATCCGAAAATCGACATCGGGAGTCGTGTCAGGGGTGCCGTCATCGTGATTGCCTTCCTCATCCAGAGGATTGGTAAAATCTCCGGCAGGATCCTCACCATCCCCAGAGCCGTCCAGAGGATCCGTGGTATCCGCCGGATCGGTGATGTCGGTTGGATCCCCCATATCGGTACCCGTATCCGGCACCTCTGGAATATAGTCAGGCTCCTCATGGTGAACGGTCAGGGTGAAAAAGAGGGCGTCCGAAGTGGAGTGGCCATCAGAAGCCTTCACCTCAATGGTATAACTCCCGGCATCCTCTCCCTGGGCCGTACCGCTGAAGGTGCCGGTGTTGCCATTAAACGAGAGCCACGCCGGAAGGGCACTGCCATCCTCCAGCATCGCCTGATAAGTCAGGGAATCATCGGCATCCGGATCGTAAAAGGAGCCGGAATCCAGAGTGTAGACAAAAACAACATTGCTCTCCACCGTCAGGTCTGAAATTCCCTGGGCGGTCTTGGGAGCGTCGTTGACCGGTTCGATATGGATCGTCACCGTCGCCTGGGCAGTGGCATTGTTGCCGTCATCCACTGAATAGGTGAAGGTGTCGGTTCCAAAAAAATCGGCATCCGGCTCATAGGAAAGCGTCCCGTCGCCGTTGTCGATCACATCCCCATAACTCCCCTGGCTGAAGCTGATCAGAGTGAGCGTATCCCCATCATCGTCGGTGTCGTTGGCCAGGGGATCGATCACCACCGCCTGGTCCTCATCGGTGGTTACCTCGTCGGCGACAGCCGTGGGCGCATCATTGACGGCCAAGATGGAGATAAAAACCGTTCCCAGCCCCTCGGCCCCATCCTCATCCGTCACGGTGTAGGTGAAAGAATCACTACCGGAATAACCGGCATCGGGGGTGTAGATGAAAGAGCCGTTGTCGATGTAGACCACCGTACCGTGGTCGGCATCGCTGAAGGAGATAATCGTCAGGTCACTCCCCTCCACATCTCCGTCGTTGTTCAGGACATTACCAGTGACAATCGGCTTATCCTCTTCGCCCACATAGCTGTCATCCAGGGCCAGGGGGGAGTCGTTGACGGCGGTGACGGTGATCGTGACTGTAGCCTGGACTGTTTCGCCACTCTCATCGGTGAGGGTGTAGGTGAAGGAGTCACTCCCGGCAAAATCAACCTCGGGGATGTAGAGCATGCTATCGTTGTCGATGTTGATGACGGTACCATGGCTGGCCTGGGTAAAACCCGTAATCGTCAGCTCACCCGTACCGCTGTCATTTTCCAGCAGTTCATCCATGCGCAGGGGAAAATCCTCTACGGTGGTGACGGCATCATCTTCGGCTGTAAGCACAGTGGTTTCAGCGGCTATATCGATGGTAACCGTGGCCGTAGCGCTCCCACCCAAGCCATCTTCCACGGTATAGGTAAATCGGTCGGTACCGGAAAAACCGTTCTCAGGGGTGTAGATAAAACGGCCATCGCCGTGATGAACGACCGTACCAAAACTGGCCTCGGTATAATCGGTCACAATGAGGGTGTCGCCATCAGGATCGGTATCATTATCGAGAACCGAAAAGGTAACCTCGCCTTCCCCAGCTGCCATTGAGACCGAATCATCAACAGCTATTGGATCGGTGTTGTCGCTGGCTGAAGCTTCAACTGTGACCGTTGCGGTGGCGGTTCCTCCCAGGCCATCACTGACGGTGTAGGTAAAATAGTCCGAACCGGTAAAACCATCCGCCGGGGTGTAGGTAAAGCGGCCATCGCCGTGATGAACGACTGTACCAAAACTGGCCTCGGTATAATCGGTCACCGAGAGGGTGTCGCCATCAGGATCGGTATCATTGTCGAGAACCGAAAAGGTAACCTCACCTTCCCCAGCTGCCATTGAGACCGAATCATCAACGGCTGTCGGATCGGTGTTGTCACTGACTTTCACTGTGACCGTTGCGGTGGCGGTTCCTCCCAGGCCGTCGCTGACGGTGTAGGTAAAATAGTCCGAACCGGTAAAACCATCCGCCGGGGTATAGGTAAAGACGCCATCGCCATCATGCACTACAGAACCGTAGACCCCCTGGCTGAAATCACTGATGGTCAGGGTGTCCCCGTCCGGGTCGCTGTCGTTGGCCAGCACATCGATGGTACGGCTGCCCTGGCCGGTGCCGATTTCCAGCAGGTCGGCTTCGGCTATGGGGTCGCTGTTGCTGGTGGTGGAAGCGACGGTGACCGTTACGGTGGCGGTAGCGGTATCTCCAGCGCTGTCGGTGATGGTGTAGGTGAATGAATCGCTATCGATAAAATCAATACCAGGGGTGTAGGAGAGAACCCCGTTTCCTTCATCCACCACCGTGCCATAACGCCCCTGGGTATACTCGGAGAGGGTCAGGGTATCTTCGTCCAGATCAAAATCGTTGCTCAAAACATCGATGGAGCCCCGGGATTGATCGGAATCGAGTTCCAGTTGATCATCTATCGCTTCAGGGACCGTATTATCCGAAGAGGTGGTGCCTGAAACGGTTACGGTCGCGGTCGCAGTGGCGCCATCGCTGTCAGAGATCGTATAGGTGAAGGAGTCAGAGCCTGCAAAATCATCTCCCGGGGTATACGTAAAGGTGCCACTGCCGTCGTGGCTCACCGTGCCGTAGCTCCCCTGATCATAACTGGAAATAGTGAGGTCTCCCCCTTCCGGATCGCTGTCATTGGCCAAAACATCGATGGTGCGGCTGCCCTGACCGGTACCCAGATCCAGGGAATCATCCGTTGCCACAGGGGGATCGTTGCCAGCGGTCACCGTGATGGTCACCGTAGCGGTATCGCTCGCGGAGCCGTCGGAAATCCGGTAAGTGAAGGTATCGGTACCGATAAAGCCGCTATCGGGGGTGTAGGTGACGGTGTTATCACCATTGTCCACCACCGTGCCGTAACTCCCCTGGCCGACACTGCTGATGGAGAGGGAATCCCCATCCCGGTCGCTGTCGTTATCCAAAAGATCGGAGAGGGTGATGGCTCTCTCTTCCTCAGTGGTGGCAGTGTCATCAACGGCGGTAGGAGAGTTGTTGGGAGTCTCTGAGACCGAAATGGTCACCGTGGCGGTGGCGGTCTCTTGATTGCCGTCATCGACGGTATAGGTGAAAGTATCGCTACCGGAATAGTTGGAGGGGGCGGTATAGGTGATGGTGTCGTCGCCATTGAGCACGATGGAGCCATAATCGGGCTGGGTATAGGCGGAGATGGTGAGGGTGTCATCGTCGTAATCGACGTCGTTGGAAAGGACATCGATGGTGACCGATTCCCCTTGAACGACCGAATCGGAATCATCCTCCGGCTGGGGAGGGCTGTTGTCGCTGGTGACGGTGACGGTGACCGTGGCTTCGTCAGTGCTGCCGCCATCGTCGGTGATGGTGTAGGTAAAGGTATCGGTGCCGGTAAAGCTGGCGTCCGGGGTATAGGTAAAGGTGCCGTCCCCGTGGTTGGTGACCGAACCATTGCTGCCCTGGGTGACGGCTGAAACAGTCAGCGCCAGCCCCTCGCTGTCATAGTCATTGGCGGTGAGGTCGTCGGTGGTGATAGGGGTATCGTGGGGGGTTGAGATGGCATCATCAATGGCGATGGGCGGAAAATCCTGCTCCGCCAGGGTGACGGTAATGTTGCTGGGATCACTCAGATCAATCGTCCCCTCCAACCCTTCGATGGCGCCAAAGTTGCCCGCAGTGGTGGCAGCCTCGAAGAAGGCATAGACCTGATCCGCAGCAATATCGTAAGCAGCGATGGCGGTCACGGTTATCTCACCAGCCAGATCGGCATTGCCGCTGATCACCAGGGCGTCGTAATCATCGGTATCGGCCAGCTCAATGATGATGGTGGCTCCGGAAGTCAGATCCAGGTTGCCGGAAATGGTGAGAGTACCGGGTGAACTCCCCGGGGAGATGGTGCCGTTGACGGTGAGGGTGTTGCCGTTGGTCTCCAGGGTGCCGTGACCTGCCAGCACGCCGTCGGCACCGATGGAGCGGTCCACGGTGCCAAAATCAAAAGTGGTGCCGGAATCGACCCTGATGGTGCCATCCAGGGTGGCGCTGGTGGTGGAGAGTTCAACCGTACCGCTCGACACCGTGATGGAGCCGGTGGATTGCAGTTCGAGAGGCACATCGATCAGGAAACTGCCAGTCCCGGCACTCTTGGTAACATCTCCCGCCACGGTCCAACTGGCTGTGCCGCTCGATGCAAAAATGGAATAGTCCCCCTGAATATCAAAACTGCTACCGCTTTTGATGGTAAAGGCAGCACCGCTATCCAGATCGAGCCCCCCCCCATCCCAGATACCACTCCCCGATTCAGCCAGAGTGAGGGTGCCGCCGGTAAGGACTTTATCCACAGCCCCGGTCAGATACAGATCATCGGTGGTGATGCCCCCGGTATGGGTGATCTCTCCATCGGACCAGGTCAATTTATCAGTGGTGATGACCCCCGCACCAGCCAGGATGCCCCCGCTCACCGAGAGAGATCCCAGGGTATCATCCGTATTGACGGTGACACTACCCCCGGTCACACTGAGGGTACCGCTTAAGCCGTAGCTGCCAGAGAGACCTACAGCACCGCTGGCCAGGGTGATGGTTCCCAGACCCGAAAGAACCGAGTCAGACAAGAGATTTTGCGTTGTGCCGTTAAATAGAAGGGTCTGATCAGTATCGACGCTAAAAGTGCCGGAATGATCCCCATCACCGGAAAGCTCCAGGGTACCGGAAGTAACTGAAACCGTGCCGTCATTGTCGAAATCAATACTGATTTCAGCACTCCCCGTAGAGGTGGATTTAATGAGGGTGCCCAGGTTGTTCAAAAACGCCCCAGAGCCGGATTCATAGAGGGTGACATCATCCTGAATATCGAAAGAGGCACCGCTGTCGATGGTGATGGAAGCGGTATCATCCAGAATGATATTGCCCTCGATCCAGGTGCCGTCACCGGAGAGGGTGAGATCGGTACCGGTCAGATAGTGGATGGCGGTCCCGGAAACATCCAAGGTGAGGGAAGCCACTACCCCGCCTCCCAGAGAGAGCGTACCACCCGTCCAATCCAGGCTGGCAGCTGAGAGCGTTCCCAATCCTGAAATTTCCCCACCGCTCAAGAGCAGAGAATCCACGGTGGCGGTAACGGTTTCGCCCGTGCCGATGGAGATGGTGCCAGAACGCACCTCTACTGTCCCCAGTCCGGAGACAATCAACCCATCCATCCAGGTCTGGGTATCCCCGTCAAACAGCAGGGTAGCCCCATCACCGGCGTTGAGAGTGCCACTGAAGGTGGCGGTATCGTTGATTTCCAAAATACCGGAAGTGACCGAAACCGTGCCGGTAGAGGTCATGGGGGAGGTGATCAAGGCGGTGCCATCCCCAGCACTTTTTTCGATGGTACCGGCATTGATCAGGCTGACCCCGGTATTATCGTCATAAAAGGTGAGGTCATCCTGGATATCGAGAGAGCCGGTACTGGCAATACTGAAGATCGCTGCATTGTTGAGCAGGAGGTTCCCCTCGCTCCAGATGGCCGCACCGGAGAGGGTGAAGGTGGCGGTATCGATGATTTTGGTGCTGGTGCCTGAGAGCACCAGGGTGCTGGTCACCTCAACCCCCCCTTCCACGGCCACCGTACCACCGCTCCAGCTCATATCCGAAATGGCTATGGACCCCGCACCATCCAGGGTGCCACCACTGAACAGAAAATCCCCCACGGTCGAGGTAACGCTCTCTTCGGTCGCGATATTGATCGTGCCGGAGCCTACCTCCACTGTACCAAGACCGTCGATAACCAACCCATCCAGCCAATTGTGGGTGCCGCTACCGAAATACAGAGCCGCCCCATCGCTTACACTCAGAGTGCCGCCATAATCCCCGGAAATGCTTGTTTCCAAAGTGCCGGAGGTCACTTCAATGGTGCCAGTGGATTCTACAGGTAAAAACAAATAGGCGGTTCCATCACCCGTGCTTTTGATGATGGTACCGGCATTGACCAGATAGTTGGTGCCGATATCATAGACCTCATCCATGACGAGATCGCCTTGGATATCCAGGGTCGCACCAGAGGTGATGGTAAAGGTAGAGCCATAGTTGATGTAGATGGTGCCCTCATCCCAGGTACCGGTGCCTGACAGGGTGAGGAGGGAGGTGTCATTCAGATATTTGCCGCTGCTGCCGGAAATATCCAAGGTGCCTGCGACGATCAGATTACCATCGACATTTTCCAGATAGCCTCCCGTCCAGGTCATGGCCGTATCCACCGTGGCCGTCCCACCTCCACCTACCGTGCCACTGCTGATGGAAAGGTTGGACAAGCTGTCGTCCGACTCAAAATAAACCGTGCCGCCGGTGACGCTGACTGTTCCGGTAACGCTGTAATCCCCGGAAATGTCCAAGGTGCCCCCATTGACCTGGATGGTGCCGAGCCCCGAAACAGCCCCAAACAGATCCTGGTAGCCACCGTCAATCAGCAGGGTCTGACCGCTATCCACGTTGAAGGTGCCGTCATGGCTGCCGTCATCGTTGATTTCCAGGGTGCCGGAGGTGACTTTTACCGTGCCGTCGTTATCAAAGGGCAGGTTGAGTTCGGCGGTGCCGGTGGTGGTGCTTTTGATGAGGGTGCCGCTGTTGGTGAGGAGGGCGGTGCCATAGGTGTTGTAAACCTTCACATCGTCTTGAATATCCAGAGTCGCGCCTGCATCGATATTCCAAGCAGCCCCGTTATCCATGCGAATGTTGCCCTCTATCCAGGTGCCACTACCGAATACATTCAAGATGCCGCCATCATCGATATAGCGCAGGGCGGTTCCCGTAATATCCAGAGTGCCCGTAACCGTCAGTCCCCCCTCCAGAGCCATGGTGCCCCCGGTCCAGTCCATATAGCTGGCACTCATGCTCCCCAGACCATCCAGGATGCCGTCACTCATCAGGAAGGAACTCATCGTGGAGGTCACACTCTCGCCGGTTCCGATATTGACCGTCCCGGAAGCGATTTCCACAGTTCCCAACCCAGAAAGCACAAGCCCATCCAGCCAGGTATGGGTGCCGCCGTCAAAGAGCAGGGAGGCATCTGTGCCGGCGCTCAAGGTGCCGCCATAGCTACCGGAAATGTTCATGGCCAAAATGCCGGAGGTGACATTCAGGGTGCCGCTATTGTCCACTGGCAGTTGCAGATAGGCGGTGCCTGTGCCGCTGCTTTTGAGGAGGGTACCTTCATTGATCAGGGTATTGGTGCCAGCGCCATAGATCTCATCCATGGTGAGATCTCCCTGAATGTCCAGGGTGCCGGTGTCAGCGATGGTGAGGGTGGAGCCATAATTGAGG
Organism: Magnetococcales bacterium; assembly: GCA_015232395.1. Lineage (NCBI taxonomy): Bacteria > Pseudomonadati > Pseudomonadota > Magnetococcia > Magnetococcales > Magnetococcales bacterium. The sequence goes on from JADFZT010000004.1 coordinate 86,789, forward strand.
TAGATATGGCCTTCATCCCAGGTGGCATCGCCGGAGATTTCCAGCATACCCCCGCTCATATATTTGATGGCGCTGCCACTGATGGCCAGATCTACCACCGAAAGGTCCGTGGTGGTGGAGATGGTGCCGCCAGTCCAGCTCATATCAGCAACAGAGACGATGACGGGAGCCCCTTCCACGGTGCCGCTGCTGAGGGAAAGACTGGCAATGGTGCTGCCGATGGCGGTGTTGTTGAGATTGAGAGTACCGCCGGAAACCGCCAGGTTGCTGATGGCATAGGCTGCGGTCAGCTCGGCACTCCCCCCCGAGATTTCGAGGGCACCATCACCGGTAACCGTCAGGGCTGAAAAAACATGGTCACCGGCACTGATCAGAACGGACTGGTCGGCACTGATGGCCATGGTCCCGGTGTGGGAGCCGTCTCCCGCACCACTGTCGCTGATTTCCAGGGTACCGGATTTGACATAAACAGCGCCATCCAGATCCACTGTGGTATTGATTTCGGTGGTGCCGGTAGAGGTGGAAACGGTGAGGCTTCCTTCGAGATCGAAAAGAGCATCCGTACCATAGCTATGGTACAGTTTGATATCCCCCTGGATATCGAGGCTGCCCCCGGCACTGACGCTCCAGGAGGCCCCATTATCCATGCGGATATTGCCTTCATCCCAGACCCCATCTCCACTCAGAGTCAACCCGCCAGCATCGATATATTTGGTGGCGCTACCGGATATATCGAGGGAACCGGTGACGGTTAGAGAGTCGATACCGATGGTGCCACCGGTCCATGCCATATCGGCAGCAACCAGAGTGCCGGAGTCTTCAATGGTGCCGCCACTCAAAAGAAAAGAGGCCGCCGTAGAGGTGGCACTCCCTTCAACACCGATGGTGATGGTGCCGGAAGCCACCTCCACAGTGCCCAATCCGGAAAAAACAACCTCTGCCCATTCGTGGCTGCCACCATCAAAAAGCAGTGTGGCACCATCTCCAGCAGAGAGATCCCCTTCAAAATAGCCCGATGTGTTCATCGCCAAGGTGCCGGAGGTGACACTGATGGTGCCGATGCTATCCACCGGTAGTTGCAGGTAGGCTGTTTCAGTGCCGGTGCTTTTGGTGACAGTGCCATCAACAATCAGGGAGCTGTCAACACCGCTGTTATAGACCTCATCCATGGTGAGATCCCCCTGGATATCCAGGGTGGCACCACTATCCACAGTAAAGGTGGAGCCATAGTTGAGGTAGATTTTTCCCTCATCCCAGGTGCCGCTTCCAGCGAGAGAAAAATTGCCGGAGTCCATATATTTAATCGCGCTACCGGAAATATCCAGCGCACCGTTGACCTGAAGATCCCCGGTGGTATCAATCGTACCACCAGTCCAATCCATGGTGGTGTTGACGATGGCGATACCACTACCGCCGATGCTGCCGCTGCTCAGGGAAAGATTATCCAGATTGTCATCGACATTAAATTCCAGAGAGCCACCAGAGACACTCACCGTGCCGCTGAAGGAATAGTCCCCCTCGGTGGTGACGGTGCCGTTGCTGATTTCGATGGTACCAAGCCCCGACAGGGAGGCATCAGTGGCCAGGGTCTGGGTGCCGCCATCAATCAGCAGGGTTGCGCCATCATCCACCTGGAAAACACCGTAGTGGGTGCCGTCGTCATTGATCTCCAGAGTACCCGCTGAAACCTGCAGGGTGCCGTCATTATCGAAAAGTGCTCGAATTTCAGCAGTACCGGTGGAAGTGGAGCGCAGGATGGTGCCCAGATTATTGACATAGCCATCTGTTCCAGCGCCCTGATAGAGCACCACATCTCCCTGGATATCGAGGCTGCCACTGGAATAGACCTCCAGGTAGCCGGCGTTATCCAGGCGGATGTTGCCTTCGGTCCAGGTGCCAGAACCATCCAGAACAATACCGCCACCATCCAGGTAGTGAATCCCAGTGCCGGAAATCTCCAGGCTGGTGTTGACATAAATCCCATAGGTGACGCTGATGGTGCCGCTGGTCCAGGTGAGATGATCCACATCCAGCAAACCATTACCGGTGAGGGTGGCACCATCCAGAAGGAGGGTGCTGACTGATGAAGTGATATAAAAACCATCCCCACGGATGACTTCGTCATATTCTGTCGAGGCATCATCCAACAACTTGGAGACGTTGTCGCCGAAAAAGCTTTCTTCAACGCTGATGGTGCCGGAAGAGAGCTCCACCGTGCCCAACCCGCTCACAACCAAGCCAGCTTCCCAATAGTGGGTACCTCCATCAAAAAGCAGCGTCCCCCCGCTATCGGCATTCAAGGTGCCGTAATAGGATCCAGAAACGTTCAGCTCCAGAATGCCGGATGAGACACTGATGGTGGAGGTCTCCTCACTGTAGATATCCACTTCGATGCTGGCGGTACCGGTGCCGGTGGTACGATCCACGGTGCCATAATTCCAAAAGTAGCTGGCATCCCCATAATAGTTGTAAATTTTGGTATCCCCTTGAATCTCCAGGGAACCGGTGGTGTCAATTTCAAAGTCAGAGGCATAATCCAGGCGAATGTTGCCCTCGGTCCAGGTGGCCGCTCCGGATATGATCAGATAACCCGCACTTAAGACATGGGTATCGCTGCCGCTGATCTCCAGGGTGGTGGTGACATCCAGCCCCCCTTCCAGGCCGATGGTGCCTGCTGTCCACACCATGGCTGTAGCCGTCATGGAGCCGGCATCATCGAGAGCACCACCACTGAGCAAAAACTCGGAGACCGTTGATGTGACGGTTTCAACCGCACCGATATTGACCGTACCGGCACCGATCTCCACCGTTCCGCTACCGGTCAGAGCCAAACCATTTTCCCAGGTGAATGTGCCCCCATCAAAGAGCAGGGTGGAATCCACCGAAGCGATCAGGCTGCCGCCGATGGTGCCGCCATCATTTAATTCCAGGGTACCCAGGTCAACGCTGATGGAGCCGGTGGCGGTGACTGGCAGTTCCAGAGAGGCGCTGCCGGTGCTGGTGGAGCGGGAAAGGGTTCCGGTAACGGTGAGGAGCCCCGCATCCCCATAATAATCATACATCCGGACATCCCCCTGGATATCCAGAGAGCCGCCGGTGTCGATGATAAAGTTGGAGCCATAGTCCAGACGAATGTCCCCATCATCCCAAACGCCCGCACCGGTCAGGGTCAGGGTGCCACCACTCATGACTTTGGTGGCGGAGCTGGTGATATCCAGGGAGGTGGTCACAGCCAACCCGGTCGCGCCGATGGTGCCTCCAGCCCACTCCATGTTGGCCACGCTCAGTGTTTCGCTGCCATCTACGGAGTCGAGGGTGCCGCTGGTCAGCGAAAAGGTGGTCACCGTAGAAGTGACAGAGGCTTCGGTATCCAGGGTAACGGTGCCTGATTTGATTTCTACAGTTCCCAGGCCCGAAAGAATGGTATCGGTCTGCCAGGTGTGGGTGCCGCCATCAAAGACGATATCGGTGCCGGTGCCAGCAGCCAAACTTCCCGCCTGGGTACCGCCATCGTCCAATACCAGGGTGCCGTTGGTGGTGGTGATGGTACCATAATTGACCACCGGCAGGGTGAGATAGGCGACATTGCCGGTGCCATCCATGGTGAGGGAGCCATAGATGGTGAGGGAGGAGGCATCCCCATAATAATCATAAAGCTTATCGTCCCCGGTGATGGTCAACGCCCCGGTGGTATCAATCTGAATCAGGGAAGCGTAATCAGCCCGGATGTTGCCATCGGACCAGGTGCCGGTGCCGCTCAGATAGAGATTGCCGGAATTGATATATTTTTCACTGGTTCCGGAAATTTCATAGGTCGAACTGAAGGTGACGCTGCCATCGCTGTTGATGCTGCCTCCGGTCCATACCATGGAACCGCTGATTTCCAGAGCACCTTCCCCATCCAGGGTGCCACCACTCATGGTAAAGCTGTCGAGACTGATCACAGCCGTGGCATCGGCGGAAACAGTGATGGTTCCGGAGATGAGTTCCCCCTGGCTGCCTACTTCATCCTGTATATATACCCCATCCCCCAGCACATGGGTGCCGCCATCGAACTGGAGAATCGCACCATCATCAAGCAGGATATCTCCGCTATAGCTGCCGCCATCACTGAGAACCAGCGTGCCAGCGGTAATCGTAATGGTGCCGCTGTTGTTAACCGGGAGAAAAAGCTCCGACATCCCGGTATCATTCATGATGAGGTCACCATAAATATCCAGGCTGCTGGCATCCCCATAATAGTCGTAAAGCTTATCCCCCCCATTGATGGTCAGGGTGGCGCCGCTTTGCACTTCGAACAGAGAGCCATAATCGATACGGATATCGCCATCAGACCAGGAGCCGGTTCCGCTGAGGGAGAGCGTACCGCTCGACATGTATTTGACGCTGGCTCCGGAGATATCCAACGTATTGGTTACCGTAACCCCCCCATCGCTATTGATGGAGCCGCCAGTCCAGACAAGATTACCCACGGAGAGGCTTCCCGTACCATCAATGGCGCCACTGCTGAGGGTGATGTAGGAGTCGGCATTAACGGTGGAAGCGGTAGCCACATCCAGGGTACCACCGGATATTTCCAAATTGATCAGACCGGTCACATCCAGGCTGTTGATGGCGGCTGTACCTGAAGAGAGGGTGATATCAATCTCCTGGGCATCGATCACCACATCGTCTGCTGAGGTGGGGGTGGTGTCGGTATCCCAGTTTGAGGCGGTGTTCCAGTCAAAATCCCCGGCATCCCCATCCCAGGTGACGGTGGCGAGAATGTCGCTATAGCTTTCCATGGCCAAAAAGCTCAAGGGGCTCTCCGCCTGGATGGCACCAGTAGCCACCTCCAGCTCCCAATCTCCCCCCTGATCGGCTGATCCGGTGAGGTCATCCGAAGCCGCCACATCCGCACCTGTCAGCTCTGACAGACTATCGAGCAGGGCCAAGCCTTGGGCATCAGAACCCACGTTGCAGCCATAAATCAGAATATCCGCATCCCCCGTGAGGGATTCACTCCAGGAAGAGAGGGAATTCGTATATCCAGTTAGGCTATCGCCATCCAGAACGGCATTCCCCAACTGAACGGAACCGGAATCGCCGTGGGAAAGAATATGGATTTCAGAAAGAGGATGATCGTTACCAGCCAACCAATCGGTGATTTGGGCCACCCCATCGCTTTGGGCATCGAGAACCACCACCTCCACATTCCCAGCCAAGCCGGTGATCAGTTGCTCATAATCATCTATCGTGGGATCTACAAACAAAACCCCGGTGGGAGCCGGGGAGAGAGGGGTCGGGGGAATAAACAGGGCTTGCAGATCAGACACTTCCTGATTCAAAACAGGGGAGGGTGCGTCATCGGCTTCGGCAAAGGTGTCCATCATCAGATCCGGATCATCCATCACCCCTTCACCCGCCACCCCCATCACCGTGGCATCGAAGAGAATCCGTGGCTCCAGAGCCAATAAGGTAGGTTGACGCCCTGGTAAGGCGTCATCCATTTGCTCTAAAGCGCGCTTACGCCGTTTCATAAAAGGGAAAAAAGCCATGATCCCTCTCCTGACTGATCTTGCTTTGGCTTAACTGTTTCTATTCGCCAAGCCCCCTAATTACAGGGGCTGCTCTCCCGCAACGATTCTACCATGGAGCGGGCGTGGTCCACTGAGAGACCATTCTCCAGGGCTTCGTTCAACACATCCTGAAGCACACCGCTATCCCCGGAATCCTTCACCCCATTTAAAACCGCATCCAACGCTTCCTCCACGGTGAGATCGTTCTGCACCGCCTGACTCAACAGCAGAGAAGCATTCCCCGGATCCGACGCCACCGCTTCGGCCAAGGCGTCCCGGGATGCCTGCACCTGTACTTCCGCTTCTTGGGCCACATCATTTTGGATCAGCTCCACCAGCGCCCCCAGATTTTCCCCGCCAGCCCCTTCTCCACCTTCGGATCCCTCACCACCAGCCTCACCTTCACCGCCCCCTTCACCCGGGCCGGAATCACCCTCGCCGGAGCCATCCCCAGAGCCGGTGTTACCCTCGCCACTCCCTTCACCAGAGCCGGGATCTCCCTCGCCGGAACCTTCCCCCTCACCAGAACCTTCTTCACCGCTATCGGTCTTTTCGGTGACCTGCTCTTCCCCCGTCTCCTCTACGCTCTCTTCCCCGGCTTCCTCGCCACTCTCTTCGCCAGCTTCTTCACCAGAAGAGGCCACGCTGCCGGTCGTCGGGGTCGTGGTGGAGCGATCGCCAGCAGGGGTCGCCATGAAGGTCGTCGCCTGACTTTGACCACCCTTCATCGCCACTTCCATCATCTGGGACAGACTCGCATTCACCTTCGGGGTCGAGGCCGCCAACCCCTTCGCCTCTTCAAATCCAGGATCAATCTCCGCCGCCTTGTCAAACGCCAGACGCGCTTCCCGATATTGACCCTTGTCAAACAGATCCAGACCCACCGAAAAAGCCACAAACGCTTTAATGTTGGTGGTCTGGGGCTGCTCCAGGGATTTCGCTACCGCGGGGGGAAGATCTGACTTGGAGATCCCCATCTGGGTCAAAATCGACCCCACCATCTGCTTTTGGACCTTGAACAATCCCTGCACCGAGCCGGTATATTCCTTCGACGCCACAGCGTTCCCGGAGACCGAGTCATACACCGCACTCCCCAGCCGCAGGGAATCATCCGCCGCCTGAAGGGAGGTCAGGGGCAGACCCGCCAGCGACCCGGCCACCACCAGCCCCAGACCCACAGAGCGAAACAGAGACAAATGAGAGCGGCTTCGATGGTTATTCAACGGCATACTCCCCAAGCACCAGGCGCTCCGCCCGCAACATGCGGCCCGTCTTGACCTGGGCATCCTCACGCACCAGGCCCGATTGGGAAAGCTTGATCTCATCCAACAATTTTTGCAGCTTGCCCCGCTCCAAAACCTTCAATCCAGGCACCTTCGACAGATCTGCGATGATCAGCGCCATCAAACCCTTGGAAAGCACGTTGTATTTGGATAGACCCTCGTTTTCAAAAGGAAAAACCGCAATCGCCCCCGGCTCCGGGGGGTTGTCGGAAAGCTGCTGCTCAAATTTCATCAACGCCGCCACCGACTGCTTGCGCTCCTCTTCCTGCAGCAGGGTCAAGCGACCGGGAATGCCGTTCTTTTCAGCACCCGCCGGATCCACCCGCTGATAGAGCTGCCACTGCTTGATCGCCGCCTTGCCGTTGCCCTTACGAAGCTCCAGCAGCCCCATATAATAAGCTGCCCAGGGGTTTTCCGGCTCCCCCTTCTGCACCTTCCTGAACTGCACAATCGCCTTGTCAAACTTGTTTTCCCGAAACAGCTGCACACCCTTTTCCAGCGTATCCCCAGCCGCCAAAGCCGGGGTGACCGGATCCACCAAACCAAGCACTGCGGCTATAAAAAGCAGAAGCACGCCTCTTAAAACCGAGCCCCAAAAACCCTCCAGGTGGATTTGTCCGTTCATGGCGTCACTTAACCTCTGAATCCTCTTTTTCAGCCATTGTCCCATCTTCTTCTGCCGTCATACCGCTTTCAGCAGGCTCCAGGTTGATCTCCCCACCCTCTTCTTGGAGTGGAAATGAACGCAATAAATCCGGCAATTCACCCTGCCGCTGTTGTACCGCTGCGGTCAGGGTTTGCAGGTCATTTCCAGCGATCTCCAAGGGCAGCGGATCGATACCCAGGGAGTGGTAAAGACGCCCGACAGAGCCTTGAAATTCCGCATAAACCGCACCGGTTTTCATCTGCGCGGAAATATTTTCCATCTTCCGCTGAATCTCCGCCATCGGGTGGGTCTTGCCAGCCTTCGCCGCTGCCTGGGCATGCTTGGCGCGGCGCTGGTGTACCTGATAAAGATCCCGGGCGACTTGATACTCCTCTTCCAACAAACGGCTGGAGCGCTCCGCCAGATGCAGCTGGGTCACCACCGCCATGGCGGTCACCAACCCCCGCATTTCGTTCAGCTCCTTTTGATTCTCCGCCATCTGCAACATCGTCGGACCCGAAAGCAAAGAAAGAACGTTCCAGGCGATATTGACCCCGGCATCGGCCCAGGATTGATTGACCTGAAACTTGTTGGAGTCATAGTTGCCAGCCAAACTCAGCTCGATCCCCGGCAAAAGACGCAGCAGGGTCTTGCGAATTTCAAAACCGTCAATACGCTCCTGATACTGGTTTTCCCGCATCTCCGGACGCAACGTCAGGGCCATCACCTCCAGCTTCATCATCTCCAGATCATCTTCCGGCAGCGGCAACGGATCAGCCTGGCCAGGCTCCAACTTGAAGGCGACTCCCGGACGCAGATTCATCAGGCTTGCCAGCTCCTGTCGCGCCAGCATTTGATCACGCCGCAGGGATAAAAGCTGTTGCAGGGTTTGCAGCAATCCCTGCTGAAACTCCAACGCTTTGTCCGGCGACTGGCTCTGCTTTTTTTCCATCTCCCGGGAGCGCTTCAAGGCGGGATAAACCTCCGCCAGCAAGCCATCCACCCGGGGAAGCAGGCGTTGGGCGTTCCAGGCCCGCCAATACGCAGTCCGCACCTCCTCCATCAGGTTTTGCAACGCCTTGCGACGCTGCTCTTCCACAATGAATATCTGGTCCGCCTGCTGCTTGGCTGAATAGTAACTCACCCCAAAATCCAGCACGTTCCAAGCCAGACGCATATCCGAAAGAAAACGATTGCGCTCCGAAGACAACGACGGATCCACCGACTCAACCCCCGTCGAAGTCGCTTCGCTGGTGGAAAGCGCATCGTTGGAACGATGGCTGTAGCCCGCCGAGGCCGCCAAAGACGGCAATAAATTATGCTCCGCCGCATCCAGTTGATCGTGGGCCAGGGCTTTTTCCATCATGTAAACCCGGCTGCCCAGATTAAACTTGATCGAACGGGCAATCGCATCGTGGAGGGAGAGGGGAGCCGAAACCAGATCCTGCTCCGAAAACATCTCCACCAGCTTGGCCTGCGCCCGCTCCCTCGCCAAATCCCGGCTGATGGGATCCGGCGTGATCGAACAACCTGCCAACGTCAAACCCAGAAGGGCCAACAGGGCAGGGCGGGGAAAGTTCCTGAAAGTTTCTTTCAAAGGTGTCATGACGGTTCTTCTTCTTGTCATCAATAGGTACATTGTACCGGGTGTTAGAAAATATTTCCGATTTTTTTCCAGTCCAACTTAACAGACCGAAAACCAATCTTTAAAGCGATTACCTTTTTGGCTTACGGGCCGAGGTAATCCCGAATCCCATCGGCAAACCCCCGTGGTATCATATTAAAATCATTCCAGGGTGGTGTTTGCCCGCAGATATTGTCTTCTTGGGCCATGATCACTTGATCTTGGGTAATGGGGGGCTTCTGCAAGATGCGCTCCACGATAGCCGCCTCCAGATTCAATATCGAAAACGGCAGCCGCAAACGCAACCGCCGCTTACCCATGGCCTTGAGAATGGCATCCATGATCTGGGAAAAGGTCAGTTGGTCGGGGCCCCCCAGCTCAATGGTGCGGCCAATGGTTTCAGGGGCCTCCAGGGTGTGGCAGACAAAACGGGTGACATCCTCCACCCACACCGGCTGCATACGCCCCTTGCCGTCACCCAGAATAGGGACTGCCGGACTTAAACGGGCGAGCTTGGCAAACTGGTTGGCAAAGTCATCGTAGGGGCCAAAAATCACTGACGGGCGAAAAATGGTATAGTCGAGGCCACTCTCCCGAACCGCTTCCTCTGCCAGCCATTTACTCTGATGATAACGACTGGCCGCCCCCGCCCGGGTTCCCAGGGAACTCATCTGCAGGTAACGCTTCACGCCAGCTTTTTGGGCCGCTTCAATGACATTGAGGGTGCCTTGCCGGTGCACCTTATCGAAGGTCAACCCCTTGGGCTCAAAGAGAATCCCCACCAGATGGATCACCTGGGTGACCCCTTCCATGGCTGCATGGAGCTGATCAGGATTGAGAACACTGCCTGGGTGGATGTCGATATCCGGAAAGGCCGGATCCTTGCGAACCAGAGGATGGCGCGCAAACCCACGAACTGATTTTCCTGCCTTTAGCAGGTGTGGAATCAAGGATGACCCCACAAAACCGGTGCAACCCGTGACAAGAATCATGATCCCCCCCTTGTGGCTTCCAAAGAAGTTACCCCCAAAGCGCTGGTTTCACCATCCTTTACGAACTTAATCAACAAAAAAAAAGCGGAATGCTCTCTCCAACCGGGAGAAAATGAACAAAAAAATAGCGGAAAGTCCTGCATGGCTGATCAACCTGGCTGATCGGAGAGACTCATATCAGTTTAATCAGTCGATTCCGGATCGGGTTCGGAAGCGGGGGAGGGAGTAGGAAGGTCAACGGAATAATGATCCAAAAACCAGCCGATCACTTCATGGGTCTGGTTTTGATAGTCAGCGCGGATTTTTTCCAAACCTGCAACGGCTTGTTCAAAAAGAGCACGATCCAGCTTTCCAGCATCAAACTGGCGCTCGCATTGGGCGACAATCTCCCCCAAACGGGACGCCACCCCCCCCTCCTGATCCAACGCCGCATGCACATCGGCCAGAGCCTCTCGAAAAGTGGGCTGAACTTCCGGCGCTGGTGGGGGGAGGGGTTTTTCTGCTTCAAGAGCCCGGCTCAGGGCTTCCAGAGAGGGCTTTTTTTTGCGCACCCCCTTGAGCAAATAGTCGCTGAGGGGCACCCAGTCAGTAGGCGGGGTAGGCAGCGCATTCAAGGTCTCTTCGGTGACGGCAGGCCGTTTTTCAACCCGCACGCCTTTCAGGATATAATCTGTGAGCGGAACCCAACCAGCTGAATTATCTCGGGAACTCATGGCCTCAACCATCCCCCCTCTAAGGCGCCTTCCCGTTAAAAAGTGCGACCATAGCCTTTTCCATGGCTTGTGATTGCAACACCGTCAGCAACAGTGACCGAGGACGACCTGGTGGTGCGAGCCGCAAAAGGGCTCCCTCTTTCCAGAACGGCACCTGGAGGCGCTTTCCCCCCACATCTACCGTCACCATCAACCATGGATCAGCCACCCCTTTTGATTCTACTCCTTTCCAGGCCTCTTGGACCAGACTCTTCCAAATCGTTTCCCAGTGGGAATTGGGCCATTGGCCTGCTGTCGGTGACACCCTCAGTCTACGTCCCTGAAAAGCCAGAATTAACTGCTCTGGTGTTGTCAGGATGTCCAGAGGATGGTGGGAGATAAAATCCAGGGGTGATTTGGCGAGATTTTCGGTCAGATGGGAAAAGAGTGTCAAGGCATCGGTCTCGCCTGAGCGACGAGCCAGGAGTTGTTCTCCCTCCAGCCAGAAAGTCACCCGACGACTGTGACCCATCTGATCCGTAAGCGTCATGACCCAACCGTCCCCTTCCGGAGGAGACCCGGCCTTAAAATCCGACCCCATCGCCAAGGTGAAATCGTTGACCCAAGCCCCGGCAGCTTGATCCCCGGCCCGATCAACAAAGGGCTCCTGGAGCCACCAACCACCCGCCCCATCACCCTTTTTTTCCAGCACCAACTGGACATCCCCCCCTTTTTCCAGCCTGACCCGTTGGGGAACCTTTCCCTCAAAATCAGCGAACAGCCGCTTGTCCCGCAATTGGTTTATACTCAGCTCCAGCCCCAGGAGATCCCCCTTGGGCAAGAGTACCAACGGCCCGTCATCCCCCAGCAACAGATAGCGCTTACCTCCCGCCGGGCTCTCCTCTCCCAGGGTGAGGGTCTGACTCTGCCCCCTGGCCGTTGCCACGCTGAGCCTGGCTTGGGGGGGAATCAGACCAAAAGAAGCCGCATCACGAACCTCTTCAACAATCCGTCGATCATATTTTTGATCCAGCACCCCCAGAAGAGCCGCCACCCCATCGGAATCAGCTCCACCCACCAGCTGCACAGGCTCGGTGATTCGCCACCCCCGGGCCTCCTTCATGAGGGCGATCACCTGCTGTTGCCGATTGGTCAACCGAACCCGAATCACCTCTTGAGGAGCGATAGGGCTCACCTGACGCGCTTCCTCCAGCAGGGCTTCTTCGACCTCTTCCATCTGGCCAATCCACCACACCCCGCCACCTCCCCCAATGAGGAGGAGTAGCAAAAACAGATTGATCCACCAACCTTTGGCCACTCAAACCTGCTCTTTCCAAGCCACTGATAGCCCTACCGGTCGTTTCGGGAAAAGCAGGACGCAACAAACGCTTCAAGGTGCGCTTCGGCAAAGGGGCCGGAAGCGGCAAAGCCGTCGTGATGGTTGCCATCACTCTCAAGCAGGGTTTTCGGGGAAGTGGCCGCAGCGAACAGCTTTTCCCCATGATGAAAAGGGATCACCTCATCTTGCCGACTGTGGATCACCAGAAGGGGGGAGGAAAGGTCAGGGATACGCTGAAGATTATTAAAGTGCACCCGGGTAAGAGCCCGCACCGGAAAATAGGGATGAAGCTCCCCGGCCAGATCAGCAATCCCGGTAAAACACCCTTCCAGAATCAACCCGCCCGGAGGATGTTCCATAGCCAGATTCAGGGCAGGCCCCCCTCCCAGGGAGTGGCCATAGTAGAGAATGTTCCGGGGGTGAAGCGCGCGCTCATGGACCAGATGCTGAAGGGCTGTCCGGGCATCTGCATAGAGCCCCGCTTCCGAAGGCTTGCCCCCGCTCAATCCGTAGCCCCGATAATCAAAAGCCAGCACCCCAAGCCCCAGGCGCTGGAAGAGTTTTATATGGGCCTGGAAATCAGTCAGATTACCGGTATTGCCATGAAAAAAAAGCACCACCGGCCCCTGAAGCCTGCCCGGGATCATCCAGCCATGGAGTGTGATGCCATCTCTTTCAAGCCGAAGGGTTTCAAAAGGCATCCCCCAATCCCCGGGATCCCCACGCAACCCCTTGGTAGGGCGAAATATCCGCCACTCCTGAAAGAGATAGAGGAAAAGAGTCCCAGCCCCGTAGATAAAAAACGGGACAAAAGCCAGCCACCAGCTTTCAAACGCATTCAGTCCCATATTCACAAAAGTGTGGAGCACAAAGAGAGAGCACAAGCAGGAAAAACAGCAAAAGAATGGCTTCCCATAGGATGGAAATCACTCCCCCTCAAACGGTATCGATCCACTGTCGCCCCTCCCAAAGTTTCCTGACTGACAGGGCTCAACCAAGCCCATCCAGCACCTTTTGAGCATGCCCCTTGGTCTTCACCTTGGCATAGACCGTTTGCACCTTGCCCGAGCCATCCACCACAAAAGTGGAACGCACGATCCCCATGTAGGTGCGACCGTAATTTTTTTTCTCCTGCCACACCCCAAACGCCTCACAGAGTGCCCCCTCCTGATCGCTCAACAGGGTAAAGGTGAGCCCTTTTTTTTGGCAAAAGTTGCTGTGGGATTTGACTGAATCCTTGGAAACACCGATTATTTTCAGCCCTTTCTCTGCGAAGGCTCCCTGCAACGCTTCAAAATCCACCGCTTCCAACGAGCAGCCGGGGGTGTTGTCCTTGGGATAAAAATAGATCACCGCGCCATGGGCACCCAGCAGTTCAGAAAGCTTGCGTGGGGTATCGCTCTGGTCGGGAAGGGTGATATCAGGCAGGGGGCTGCCCACTTCAAGCAACATGGTCGTTCACTCCTGGTCAGAGGTGGTTTGATCGCGACCAGCCAAAAAATCAGGCAGCCTGTTCATGATGATGCGCAATTTTTTTTCTTCCATCCGCTCCATCGCCTCCTCAAGTCCCATCCAGGCCCGGTCACGGAAACTTTCCATCCAGTCGTCCAGCACTTTTTCGACCTCCATGACGAAGACCTGCACGTCACACGTGCCGCCCCATTTGTCATATTTGTAGGTGCCGATGGGGGATTGGGACACTTTTCCCTGGACACCGGCCTCTTCCAGGGCCTCCTTGGCAGCGGAATCCGGAGGGATCAAGTTCGGCTCGATGATGCCCTTGGGAATCACCCATCGCCTTTTCTTGCGGGAGGTGATCAACAATATTTTCAGCTCTCCCCCTTCCTGCCTACAGGGAATCACTGCGGATTGTTGGTAATAATAATCAGGATGTTCTTGCATGGGCGCTCCTTTTTGGAAAAGGTCCTGCCGGGGCCTGGCCGGCGGATTGGTTTTCCACGCATGGCTGTTCTAAAATCGGCTGATCCCAACCAGGGGGTCACCCCGGATACGTTCAGGATGACCGCCCCTTCTCCCCTCTACATCAGGTAAACAGGATAATCCTTTTCCCGAAGATGGGATAGGCTCTTGGCCCCGAACCCTCTTTCCTCCCCCCAGCTCCCCTTTAACACCGCCGACGAATCCCCTTCAATGCCACCAGTCACACCCCGTCAACGCCGCCGACCACCCTTGCCGCTTCCAGGTGCCGACCAGCGGGCATCCTTGACGTTAAACTGGATCGTTTCCCGCCCCTGGAAGTGGTTGATGCTCAGGGTTCCCGCCACATCCATCTCCCCCCCCTGCATGAGCCCCTCTCCCAAGGGACCGGGCAGTATGCGAAAGGCGATGGCGTCGAGATTCAATCCTTTCGCCCCCAACAACCGACACTTGACGTGACGATCCTTCAAGGCCCGACTCGCCACCACCCGTACCCGCTCCAGGATGAAAATCGGTTCCGGATTGCCACGACCAAAGGGATGCAACCGGCTCAACCCTTCCACCACCGCCCGGTTGGCCTGGCTTGGAGGAAGGGACGTATCCACAACAAGGGTGGGATGAAACATTTCCGGGGGATTGTTCTCCCGCAACGCCTGGTCAAAGACCTCCCTGAAACCATCGACATTTTCCTTGGCAATCGTCACTCCAGCCGCAGCCCGATGGCCGCCAAAACCTATGAGGTGGGTCTCAGCCGCTTGAATCGCAGAGAGAAGATCAACCCCTGAGATAGAGCGTCCCGACCCTTTGCCCTCACCCTTTTCATCCAGGGCAATCACTATGGTGGGGCGGTGAAATCGTTCGGCAATGCGGGAGGCGACAATCCCCACCACGCCAGGATGCCACCCCTCCCGGGCCAAAACCAACCCCCGGTGGGACTCATCCAGTTTTTCATCCTCCACCCAGGCCATGGCTTCAGCCAGAATGCGATCCTCAATGGCCCGCCGCTCCCGGTTGGCAGCTTCCAGCTGTTCGGCGATCTCCTGGGCCAACGTCTCATTTTCGGTGCTGAGAAGCTCCAGCCCCACCCCCCCGTCACCCAGCCGTCCCCCGGCGTTGATACGTGGCCCCAGATGAAAACCCACTGAGCCTGCGGTCAAAGGCATCCGTACCTTGGCCCGTTCTATCAAGGCATTCAAGCCAACGTTGGCATTTTGCTCAGCCAGTTTAAGGCCCATGGCGACCAGGGGGCGGTTTAAACCGGTGAGGGGAGCGATATCCGCAATGGTGCCCACAGCCACCAGATCCAGCAGAGTGCGTAAATCCGGCTCTGGCTGATTGTCACCAAACCAATTTTGGCTGCGCAACTCCCGATTGAGAGCCATGGTGAGATAAAAGGCGATCCCCACCCCGGCCAATTCCTTGTGGGGAAAGCTGTCTCCAGGGCGGTTGGGATCGATGATGGCCACCGCTTTGGGGAGTTCATCCAAAGCCTGATGGTGATCGGTGACGATGACATCCAGTCCCAGGTCGGCGGCCACTTCCAGCGCCTCCACAGCCGCAATGCCGCAATCGACGGTGATGACCACCTGGACCCCTTCCTCGGCCAGCAGTTTCATGGCTTCGGGGTTGGGGCCGTACCCTTCGGTGAGACGGTTGGGAATGTAGGGTCGCACCTGACGTCCCAGCGCCCGGAAATAGCGGACCAAAAGGGCTGAGGAGGTCACTCCGTCGACATCATAATCCCCGAATATGGCGATGGATTCAGCCTCCATCACCGCCCGGGCCAGACGCGCGACGGCCTCCGGCATTCCCAAAATATCCAAGGGATCAGCCAGCTGTTTCAAGCGGGGGGTGAGAAATCCTTCCACCTCTTCACGGGTGTCCAAACCACGGCTGGCGACAATGGGACCGAAATGCACCGCAAGCCCCATATCCGCCACCACCTGCTGGTGCCAGGGCTCTACCTGGGCACGGGGTTTCCAGCGTTTACCGCTTAAGGAGAGAGGATCTTCTACCATCATGAAAGCCACCGGCTGCCAAAAGTCGTTGCATCCAAAGCATCCCCCCCGGCCCAATCAGGCCGCCGTTTGAAAAGAGTGGAGCGGGTGAGGTTTTTTCCTGAAGCGGCGACCCAAGGCACTGCCCCATCCACCCCATGGCCCTGGTCAGAGAGGGTAAAATGACCGCTAATAATGAGGGTATCGTCCCTTTTGGCCAAGTGAGCCGCCAAAGGTTCCAGAAATGCCCGGCTCATGCGGGAAATTTCTTCCCGCCGCTTATCATGAAGCCCGTGACGCGCCAAAATAGCCGGTGCCCTCAGGTGAAGGATGGTCGATTGATTGTGGCAGGCCTCAAGAAGAGACTCTATCCGGTCAGGCTGGGTTTCCGTTTCGGCGTCAATAAGGGTCGGGGCAAAACCGGCAACACGGGCCAGGCCAGCCACCACTGGATCGCTGGTCAAAAAGCTCCCCCGAGTCGGTGGCGGGACCACATCCAATCCCTCTGATGCCGGCCCTACTCCCCACAGCCAAGGGGTATTCACCGTGAGTCGCCCATTTTCAGCGCGTTGGCGATTGATGGGGTGTCGGGCCAGGAGGAGTTGGCCTGCAATCAGGAGTTGATTGATTTTGGCACCGTGGACCCCCTTGGGAAGCCGATCCAGCATCGACTCCCCCTCCAAAAGCGCCAGATCACGGGTCTGAACGGCATGAATTTCGGGGTGGGAGAGGAGAAGATGCTTTTCCGGAGTGGCGTGCAGCTGCCACCCCTCATCCCCAAACATTCCCCCCAGATCCCCAACCAGATGGTCGATCTCCCCAGGAGAAAGGCCAGTACGCTGGGGAGAGACAAAGACCAACCGATCTTTTTCCTGGCGCAAGTGGGTAAAACCAAGGCGGCACCAGCTCCATTTTGGCTCGGGATTCAGACCAAGCCCCAAAGCGGCCAGATAGCCCAGTGGCACATCTCCCCCCTCTGGCGCCATAAAGGGCAAACCAAGCATGGCCGCAATGCCTGCACCCAGCTCCGGTGGGGTTTGGTCCGAGGCAAAAGCCACCCGACCAAACGCACCCCCGCTGCCGATACGGCTCAAAATGGGGCAGATCTTTTCCGGGGCGGGATCTCCCTCGGCAGTCAGACCATCGATGAGGATGATGAGAGACACGGTTTTAGTGGTGTGGGGAAAAGGCGTTGGGTGGCCCCAGCCAGATCAGGTTGTGAAAAAAACTGGGGCCGGATCGATTCAACGCGAAGATCGAAACAAAATAATCAAAAAATGAACAGTCAGATATAGCCATCATTCAAAAAAAACATCCGTTTGGGACCAACAGGGAAGAGCGGAAAAAAAATCCATGGGGGATATCAGACCGGGGGTGTCACCCAAAACGGCGACACCCCCGGAAAAGCCTGTCAAACAGATAAAAACATCAGGGAGCGGGTTGCAAAGAGAGATAGCTCAACCCGGCTGCGGCACCCAAACCCGTGGAACCTTCCAGGGCCAGAGGTTGCAGGGAGATGTTTTTGTTGCCGCCACCGACCAACACCTGAACACCGGTTCCCACACCCACGCTGGCAGAAGCCTTGGCACCAAAATATTTGCCCGCCAGAACATGCTGGCCCATGCGGATGTCGCTGGTGGAACCCAAAACCGTAAAGAGGATGGTTTCGGCAGGATTCCATTCCAGGTTCAGGCCCAGCCCCACACCGCTCTCACCGGTATAACGCTCCATCCCCCGGGAGGAGGTGAATTCGCAGCCTACATAAGCCACAGAGTGGATCAACAGGTTGTAGCCACCAGGCAGCTGGCGACAGGTGAGGATACCGATCTTAACACCGGATTCGGTTTCTGCCCGAGCGGTACCGGGCAAAGAAAACGCTGTCAAGCCAACCAATACTGCGATCATTGCATAGAACTTTTTCATCATTTTTCCCCTAAAGATAAAGGATTTCCCCCCAAAAACCCACTTTTGCCCATCGGGTTGAAACTGGAAGGCACTGTTTGAAACAGTAACCGCCATAGGGAACATCAGTTTTGCAAAAAGGTCAAGTGGATGGCTCTGATAATCACACCGAAAGCGATGCCAAAAAACCTTATGTCGCTGAAATATTACGCAATATAGCGTGTATTATCAGGATGGATTTTACTGCATTTGTGACCATTCACCCCCATTTGGAGTCGGTGTATTTTTTGCTTCACAACACCTCGATATGGAGAAACGGACAGAGGGGAAGGTTTCGGCCGACAAAAAAGGAAAATGGCAAGTGGATGGGGCCACATTGATGGAAGGAGGGTGCCCCCCACAATCAGTCGTAGATGAAAGCTGGTCTTAGGTGCTCCATATCACTGGATGTGGCCGAAATTTTGGGGATCATCCGATAAGTTGGATTCGATGGCTGCGGAATCCAGATATGGCTCGTATTCGTCGGGGAGGGGATCCAGACGCACAGGTCGATGGTGGAACTGTCTGGAGAGAGGGGGAGAAAAAATGATGGCGGGATAGTGAAAGCCCTATCCTCCATGGGAGGCGGCTTTATCAACGGGATAGAGAGGCTCCCAGGGCTGGAATTGGGAACAGTCACCCTTATCGTTCAGAAGATCCTGATTATAAATTTCCCGACACATCTCCCGATGACGGCAATAGGCGCCCTGAGCACAGTTGACTCCCACCCGGTGGTGCCGGCCCTTCCGACGATTGGGGAGAGGCCGTTGTTCAGCGAGAGGACCGATAAACAAGGCCGATAAGGGAAGTTTGTCTATTTTTTTCATCATGCCGGTTCCACCCAAGAGTTCATCATGTCAGCTGTATTCGGTCCCGGGCTATACCCCGGATCGCTTGCAAATAACAGCACAATAATGATGCAGACCCAAATAATTTGGATGGTTGGGTGTGGATGGGGTGGGAGAGTCTGATGGCAATCTGCCAGGAGATTAATATTCGGCTGCCCAGCAGGATATCAGCACTTTTCAAGCCTGACAGTCTGGTTCACATGGCGAACGGACACGGCATCGACAATCAGACGCCTACAACGCCAGGTTTGGTGTTCATAGGGCCGGTCCCCCGTCCTCCTCTCATTGAACCGGCCTTCAGAGGTGACGACAGGCAGGGTCTCTTTTTAACGACATATCTGTATGGCGTAGCGATAGCGCCAACCTTATTTGAGTTCCTTAAACCTAAATCCGGCAGTTGGGGGTACGCACATGCAAAGCCTCTTGATCCACCAAGCCAATCGGGAGAAAGTCTTGTGACCAAAATGGTGCCGGCGATTTTTCCCAAGTCACTCTGCGAACCAATATCCTGCACGAGCTACATACGCTCAATTGCCGGATTTAGGTTGAACCAGTTGATGATCCCGGATCCACTGGGAAGTTGGAGGATTTGCACCCAAAGGGCACAAAAACACTCTCGTGCCACCCCTGTTGATCCAACAAGCATCAAACCGCGTTCCCACAGAACGGAATCTCATCAGGCTGCCAGTTCCGATTTATCCATCATCTCCATCAAGCGAACTCTCAGGCGATTGGGATCTACATCCGCCAAATCGCAAACCAGTTTAAAATTGTGGCCGCCATTGCGGATCCAACTGCGGGCTTTGGACATCTCCAGGGAATTCCCCTCACCGAGAGCATCCTGAATGGCCCGGATCAGTACCGTCTCCCAAAGTCGGGTTTCAGCACTTTTGGGCACGTCGTTTCCCAAAGCCAATCCATAGGAAGTTTCGTGCATGATCATTTCTCCTCTTTAAACGGTCTTTTTGTTTTTCAGTTAAACGGGTCTGGAGCTCTTATCCATATTCAAAGTTGATTCTGATCAAATTCCTTTGTCAGGGTTAACTGCAAAATGTGAACCAAACAATTTAACGTATTGATTATATTGAATATTTATTGGTTTCAATGGGGCTTTTCTGCGGCAAACCCCGATTTGGACCCACAAAAGTGTAAAAAATAGATTACACTGCTGTGGCGCCTTCCAATATATCTCTTTGTTTTTTAAGTTGAAAAAATATTTTACAGCCCGTTTTGTCAGTGTGTAAAAATTTATTTCACTTCCGGAATCCCCCCCCAATCGCCACCTTGAAGAGATCCCAAAACAGCCACCTTTACAGTGCGGATTTTTGCAACCATGGCCCAACACACGCATCAAATCTTTTTTGCCCACGGCAAATCGGGAACCCCCTGGGGGAGTAAAATCCAGCGTTTGGCAGACTTGGCCAAAGAACGGGGCTTCGAAGTGGAGAGCCTTGATTACCAGGGCATTACAAGCCCGGATGATCGGGTGCAAAAACTATTGGATCGCGCCCCGGCCCCCTCAGGGCAACTGCTCCTGGTGGGCTCCAGCATGGGGGCCTATCTTTCCATCGTGGCCTCTGAAAAATTGCGACCGGACGGTCTTTTTCTATTGGCTCCAGCTATCTATAAACGTGGATATGCCATTCAGGATCCAGTTCCCCACTCCCCCCTCACAGTGGCTGTTCACGGCTACGGGGATGAGGTGATCCCCGTAGCAGATGCCATCCGCTTTGCCCAAAAACACAAAATCCGCCTGCATCTGGTAGATAGCGGCCACCGACTCCTGGACGCCATGCCGTTTATCGAAAAGGCTTTCGGCTGGTTTCTGGATGAGGCTATGAAAAGGGGAGAGGATTAATCGAGAACTTTGGGGAGTGCTTGGCTTGATTTTATTCTTATAGGGTAAACAGAGGAAAAATTTTCGAGAGAGTTGAGGCGGATCTCTCGATAGAGGTGGTCCATGCTCTTTTTGGGGAGGGGTGAACCCAGGGTTCTGTTGTGTGGATAGTCGGGGAAAAAGGGCTGGAAAGAGGCCTTAAGGTAAAAAGGGGAAATCAGAAAGCCCCCCGGTCTGGAAAGATTAATGGTTGGGGGTTTTGGAGAGATAGACTCCCCCTTGATAGCGATTAAAAAAGAGACCCAATTTGGGGTGATCAATGGGATCCCGGGTGCGGTCGGAGACGAGATTGCGTTCGGCCACATAGGTCTGGTTGGTACTCTTGTCCACCAGCACCTGATACCAGGGTTGATCCTTGGGTGGGTGAGAACGGGCCACTTCGTCATACCACTGCTCAGTGCCCTGAAACGAAGCATCCACATCCACCACCACCCCACGATAATCAAACAGATGGTGGTAGACGATTTGACCGACAAAAAATTTGGCGTCCTGGTCTTGATTGTTCAAAATTTTTCTCTCACCATACCCTACAAAAAACGTCCGGAAACAGCAGTCAGCACCACCATGATTCCCAGAATCAGGTTAACCAGCATAAATTTGCGAATACGCAGGATATACATACCCGCCTCAGGAAAAAGCTCCTGACGGATCATGCGCTTGAGGTGTTGATAGGGGCTGAAGAAAACGCTGACAAAAATCACGATCATGGTCCAGCCCAGCCCCTGCATGATGATGACATGCAGCGCCAGATCGGTAAATCCACCGAAATAGCTCACCACCATCCAGTAGCCACTGGCCGGAAGCAAAATCGCCACACACCAGACCACCACAAAAAACCGCCCGAGAATCTGGGTCCAGAGCTTCACCCGGAGAGTCAATTCCAAATCCTGGGAAGAGGGCCTGACAACCACATGGGCAAAAAACATGCTCCCGACCCAAAAGACGGCAGCCAACAGATGAAGTGTGATGGCAGCAGCCATACCCGACACTCCCCAAAGTAAGGATGGTATTGAATCAGGGCTTGGAAACGCCCTCGCCAGCGGGTAACAAAAGTGGCTTGGTTCCCGCGCCCTGATCAAACAGGAGCGGTAGAGTGCCCCAGGCCGATAGTGGATAATTGCTCAAACCCTCCATTTAAAACCATAACACACCCCCCCTCAAACGTCCCCCCCAAACATCCTCCCCAACCCCCTTTTTTTCCCCGTCTTCCCCTGGCACCGATGCCAGGCCACCCCTTTGCCAATAGAGTTGAACCTGGAAAGAATAGTCCCCTCGACCTCTCATATAATCTGCTAGAATTGACTATTTGGATCCTTTTGCAAAAATTTCAGGATAACGGGGTTCGGTTTGATGGTGGGAGCGTAGCGGTTCCATGGGTTTGACCCTCAAAAAACTGGCCAAATGGCTGATGCGACTGCTGATCAGCGGCGCCATTTTGCTGGCCATAGCCCTCTCTTTGGCCCTATTCCTGCTGTTGAATGACCCTGCCCGGGAAAAAATCCTCCTCCAGGTGGCAGAGCGCTCCGGTTGGCAAATGACTGTTAAAAAAGCAGGATTTGTCAGTACCCCTCCGGGATTGTGGCTGGAAGGGGTCGGGCTTTTTCGGCCCGGGGAGCATCGTTTTTCTGCCGAGCGAATCCTGGTAGGGCTCTCTTTGGAGAGTTGGATGGAGGGGCGCATTCCCGCGCTGGAGCTTGATCACCCCCGTATCGAGCTGCACCCACCATCCGATTCCGAGCCATCCCCTCCAGTAGACAAAAGCCCCCCACCCCCTGAAAAGCCACTTCTCTCCTGGCCCATTTTACCCCTGGATCGGTTGGAAATTCGTAACGGTGCTCTCCTTCCCGAAAGCCCGGAAGGGGTGGATTCAGTGGAAAAATGGGGGCTCGTTCAGATCGATGCCACCGGGGAAAATCTATCTGCTGCCGGGATAGATCTGGCCTTTGCCGCCGAAGGTCTCCCCGGGGGATCGATCCACGGCATGCTCCACCTGACGGAAAAAATTCGCCTGGTGGCCCGAGCGGAAAAAGCCCCGCTGGTGCCTCTGCTACGCCTCTTGGGAATAGCCGGAGAAAGAGGAGAGCTGGGGGTGGATATGGAACTGACGGTGGATCCCGGGGGGTCGGTGGAGGTGACAGCCCAGGGGGGTGTGGCCCGATTGCAGCTGGCGGGAGGAGGGGAGGCGGACTTTGCCTTTTCAGTCCGCTCCCGGCCTGGGGAGGTGGTTTTCCAGGGGGAGGGGGAGGCTCTTCCCCCAGGCGGCCTTAAACGGGCTCCGGTGACCTTGAAAATCATCGGCCAGCAGCAGGCTGATTCATGGCGAGTGGCCCCCCTTCAGGCCAAAGTGGGGAAACTGGCCTATTTTTCCTTCCAGGGAGAGGCTTTCCCCAACCCCCATCTGCAAGGCAACATCACCCTCATCGACCCGGACGGCTTGCGGGCTTGGCTGGGCATGGCACCTCTGAAAGATATTGATCTGAAAAACGGCCCCCCCTGGCAGATAGCCCTGCAAGTGGACGATAGCTGGCAACAGCCCCGCTGGCAGGCAAACATCCAGACCGGTCCGGATCAGCTGAAAGCAGGAACCACCGTGATCAAAGGGCTTGAGAGTCACATTGATGCGAGTGGGGTGGTGGGGGAAACCACCATACCTATTCAATTTCGTCTGTCATCCCAGCGCCTCACCACGCCCCCATACCAAACCCAAGGGATCGTGACCCAGGGAAAGCTGACACTCGATATCCCCACCAACGCCTGGACCCTGGAACAAGCATCATTGCAAGGTGCCCTTCTGGACCCCTCCCAAAATGATCCCACCTTAAAATCCCGATTGATCCGCTGGCAAGGCCACGCCCGTGGCGATACCCAAGGGATCACCTCCCAAGGAAAAGTGGCTTGGATGGGGGCAAAACTGGATCTAAAACTGAACCTTCCCAAAAACCAAGGCCCCCACATCCAGGTGGTCATTCCCCAGGCTACCCCCCTCGCCATCCCCCAGGCCCTCCCCCCGGGCGTGACCTTGAAAGGGGAAGCGGGTGGAAAAGTCCATGGCAAGCTGGCCCTCACTCTGGGCGTTCAACAGGGGATGACCGGTCAAATAGAGGCCACCATCGCCCAAGGAAGCTGGGTGCCCCCCCCAACCCCTGATACCGATTCGAATACTGAGGGGGTCAATGGGGATGCTGACGAGCCCCAGGAGTTGTTTTTGGAAGGGGTGGCTGGCTGGCTCCAAGGCACCTTCCGTCTGGATAAAAGCGGGGGAGGGGAGGTGGATGGACAATTCAAGCTCTCTGCCGGAGAGTGGCTGGCGGGTTCCCACTATGGGGATTTGGGGCTGGAACAACCGGCGGGCAAGGGAACCTTCCAGTGGCCAGGCAAGACCGGGTGGTCTTTGACGGGAGATCTCTCCTCCCGGGTGCTACCCAAATTTTCCATCAAGATCGCCCCCAAGGGGAATGGCTATTCCGGACGGGTCGCACTGAAAGGGGCGAACCTGGAAGCCCTTTTCGTCACCTATCTCCAGGAAGCCCTTGCCATCGATGCGCCGGATTGGGCTTCAGCCCAGATGGGGGGGGCGTTGGATATGGAACTTGATTTCAGCCATACCGGCCAAGGTAATCCCCGGCTTAAAGGCAAAATGGCTCTGCAGGAAGGAAAATTTACCGCACCCGGTGGAGGATGGGGGATAGAAGAGATCGAACTGGAGTTGCCCATCTCTCCAAAAAGCGCTGGCAAACCATCCTCTACGGGTCGTCTCACTCTGACTGGGTTGCAGGCGGGGGCGGTCTCCCTGCCACCGGTTAAGACCCAGCTACACCTCCATGGGGACCAACTGGTTTTTCCCGGGGAGGTGGTGCTGCCCTTGTTTGGGGGTCGACTGTCGATCAAGGAGGTGGAGTGGGTTCGGATCTGGTCGGGTGAGCCACATCTCGTCATGGGATTAAAGCTCGACGACCTGGATCTGGATCTGCTGGCCCAAGCCTTCGATCTGCCTCAAAGCGGTGGTAGCCTACAGGCTGATTTTCCCTTGCTAAAGTGGCGGGGAGGGCAGTTACGCACCCGGGGGGAGTTGCGAGCGGATCTCTTCGGCGGCCATATTCGAGTCCATGAGATCGGCGGCGATGGATTACTCACAAGCCTACCCCTGTGGGGAATGGATGTGACGGTGGAAAAATTGGATCTGGAAGCCCTCACCAGTCGCACCGATGTGGGCAAAATCCAGGGGACACTATCCGGGGGGGTGAAACGCCTGGTGATGGCCGGAGGAGAGCCGGTCTCGTTTGATGCGGAGCTGGCCAATGTGGACGGTTCAGCCCCCCAGATGATCAATGTCAAGGCGATCCAAAATATCCAGGCGTTGGGCTCCGGTGGTCCCATCGCTGCTTTGGAGCGGGGGCTCTTTTCCTTTTTCGAAAACTACCGCTATCGCCGATTCGGCTTTAAATGCCGGTTAAGAAACGATACATTTCACCTGAAGGGTGTCGAGGAGATCAAAGGTCGGCACTATCTGGTACTGGGCTCCCTCTTGCCCCCCCGGGTGGATGTCATCAGTCACAATCCGATCATCGCCTGGAAGGATATGGTGGAACGCCTGCAACGCATCGGCTTGGCCGATGGCCCCACCATTGGAGATGACCCGGGAACCTTGAAGGAAGGAGAGTAACAAAATGATCAAAAAAAGCCCTATAAACTGGCTTTTCTGGCTGTTTCCCCTGTTTTTGACCGCCTGCGTCACGGTAAACGTCTATTTTCCCGCTCCAGCCATGGACGAAGCGGCGGAGCAGATGGTTCGGGAAATTTGGGATGGCCTGGAAACCCCCCAAGAGAGTCAAAGCTTGGAGTCTGAAAGCACGCCAGGCCCCCAAAGCCATCTGAACGCCACGGGTCTGATCACCGCCTTTCTGGATTGGACCACCCCCTCAGCCCATGCAGGGGGCGCGGATATCAATGTTTCCACCGCCGCCATCCGCCAGTTGAAGGATCGACTGAGATCCCGGGCTTCCAAGGAACTACGCCCCTTTTTCCACAGTGGCGCTGTAGGAATCGACAAGCGTGGGGATCTGACGGTGCGTTCCGAAAGCGGCCTCTCCCTCAAGGATCGCAGTCGTTTGCGTCGCCTGATCAAAGCCGACAATCAAGATCGGGAATCGCTCTATCGGGAGATCGCCCAAGCCAATGGCCACCCGGAGTGGAACAGCGACATTCGGGACCGTTTTGCCAGACAGTGGCGGGAACAAGCTCACTCAGGATGGTGGGTACAGCTGTCGGATGGACAATGGCAGCAGAAATAGCCGGACCCCTGAAGGGGCTGATTGATCTGCACTGTCACATTGTGCCGGGCATCGATGATGGTGCCGGGGATCTGCGGGAAGCCCTGGGCATGGCTCGGATGGCGGCTGGCATGGGTACCGGCACCCTGGTGACCACCCCCCACATCAACCCTGGAGCCTTTAACAACACCCCGGAATCCATCGCCCAGGCAGCGGAAGCCTTCCGAATCAAGCTGGAAGAGGCCGGAATCAAGCTCGATTTTGGCCATGCCGCCGAAGTGCGCCTGGGCCCCTGGGTGAACACCATGATCAGCCAGGGCAACCTCCCCTGTTACAACCAAACCGGGGAGCGGCGCTATTTTTTGTTGGAATTTTCCAATCAGGGAATCGACCCGGCTGATGCCTTTTTGGTGGATAACATCCTGCGCCAAGGCTATCACCCCATCATCGCCCATCCGGAACGCAACCGCTCGGTACGCCGGGATCTCAACGCCCTGGCCCCCTTCATGAAAATGGGCTGCCTGTCCCAGGTCACTGCCGGATCGCTTTCCGGCGGTTTTGGTTCCAGCGTTGCCCGCACGGCGGATGCCCTCCTGGAAAGAGGCTGGGTGCATCTTCTCGCCAGCGACGGCCACGGCTTCAATCAGCGCCAGCCGGTGCTTTCCGATGGGGTCCGGGCAGCCGCCCAGGTGGTGGGTTTTGAGCGAGCCAAAAAGATGGCTCTCGATACTCCCCGGGCCATCCTGAACGGAGAGCCGGTCAGCTGAAGCGGAAAATCGTTCGGCGGCTGTGTGGAAGGGAGACCACCCATGCGAAAAATCTTGACCATTCGCACCCACCAGCGGGAAATGTTGCTGGATATCACCCAGGAGGTGACACGTATCGTCCAGGATTCCGGCATTGGGAATGGTTTGGTAGCGCTCTATGCCCAGGGGGCTACCGGGGCGATCATGATCCAGGAAAATTGGGATGAGAGTGTCCAGACCGATGTGGTCCACTTTTTGGCCAAGCTGATTCCCCAAGGGGTGTGGCTCCACGACAAGCAGGATGGTAACGGCGATGCCCATCTGAAAGCAGGGCTCATCGGCCCTTCGGAAACCATTCCCCTGATTCAGGGTGAGTTGGGCCCCTCCCGCTGGCAAAACATTTTTTTCTGCGAGTTTGACGGCCCCCGGCAAGAGCGTCAGGTGGTCTGCACCATTCTGGCTGACAGCTCTCCCTGAATCCGCTGTGACTCCCTTGTCCCACCCTCGGGAGCGATGAAACCGGAACATCCAGACCCCCGATCAGGAGTTTTCCCATGAATCCACAGGAAATCATTCGGCTGGCCAATGGCTTTCGCACCTCCCAAGTGATTCTCACCGCCCACCATCTGGGGGTGTTCGCCATTGTCGGGGAGGAGCTGATCACCGCTTTTCAGGTAGCCGAACAGACCGGCGGGGATCCCCGGGGGATGGCCATGCTGCTGGATGCCCTCTCTGCCCTGGGATTGCTCACCAAAGAGGAACACCGCTACCGCCACACCCCTTTGGGGCTCAAACATCTACACCCTTCGGGAGAAGCCTACATGGGGGCCTCCCTCACCCACCTCCATGATCTCTCCAAGGTGTGGTCCCTCCTGGGTGAAGCGGTCATCCAAGGCGGCTCGGTACGCCCCCCGGAAAAAAACCTGCTGGAAGACCCCGAAACCAACCGGGGATTTATCCAGGCCATGGCCCAAATCGGCAGACCCAATGCTCGGATTATCGCTGAAACCCTCGATTTTTCCCCCTATCACCGCCTTTTGGATCTGGGCGGGGGGCCCGGCACCTATGCCATGGAAATTCTCCGGCGCAATCCCCAGATCACAGGGGTGGTCGTTGACCTGCCCCTGACGCTGGAAGTGGCCCGGGAGGAGATTGCCAAGGAGGGATTTCAATCCCGATTGGCTCTGCATCCGGTGGATTTTTTCAACGATACCGACTCTTCATTGGGGGAGGGGTTTGATGTGGCCCTCATCTCCAACGTGCTCCATGTGGAAGGGGTGGAGGCCAACCGCAATCTGCTCAAACGAACCCACCAGGCCATGGCTGCTGGGGGGATGCTTGTCATCCACGAAACCCTGATCGATGAAACCCGCACCCGCCATCCGGATCGGGCGCTCTTTGCCCTCAACATGCTGCTCAACACGGAGCGAGGGGATTGTTACAGCTTTGAGGAGATCCACTCCTGGCTTTTGGAGAGCGGCTTTCATCAGGTGGAATTTATCGATTGCTTTGAGCTGCCCTCCCTCATGACCGCCATCAAAAAAAACTGATCATGCCAGATTTTGGCCAGGCACATGGGTAGAAGGGGGCTTGATTCCATGTACGGGCCGAGCCACTGCCGGGACCTTTTTTTTAGCCTGGGGCTCGATTTTGGCAGCGCTCTTTCAGCCTTGATCGTCCAAGCGGCCAAAACACGGGATTTTTTTGTGCAAAACCGTTATGATGCTTTTTTCCAAAGACCGGATCGGCTTTCCAGCCACCGGAATAAAGCCCCCCTGTCATTGAGGCACCATGTCGGGCAGTTCCTTTAAAACCGATCTATTCAACCAGTTTGCCCGGGTGGGCAAGGCCCTCTCCAGCGCCCCACGTTTGGAAATTTTGGAATTTTTGGCCCAGGGAGAGCGCTCTGTAGACGCCCTGGCCAAGGTCTCCCACCTGACAGTCGCCAACACCTCCCGCCACCTCCAGGTCTTGAGTCAAGCCGGATTGGTGAGCGGACGCAAAGCAGGTCGCCACGCCTTCTATACCCTGGCAGATGAATCCGTCGTGGACCTGATGACCGCCCTGCGAACCATGGCCGAACGACAACTGGCGGAAGTGGACCGGTTGGTGCGGGATTATCTATCGGTGCGGGACAATCTGGAGCCGATCCCCCGGACAGAACTCATGCGCCGCTTGCGGGAAGGATCGGTCACGGTGCTGGATGTCAGGCCCCCTGAAGAGTATCAGGCCGGTCACCTGCCCGAAGCCCACAACATCCCCCTCAAACAACTGGAAGCGCAACTGGAGAATCTGCCCAAGGAACATGAGGTGGTGGCCTATTGCCGGGGGCCCTATTGTATTCTGGCTTTTGAGGCGGTCGCCCGGCTGCGGGAAAAGGGTTTCAAAGCCCGCCGCCTTGAGGATGGCCTCCCGGAATGGAAGCGGGCTGGCCTTCCCCTTGCCAACGGTTGATCCTCACCCGATTTCCGATCATCCGCCAGCTTCTGTTCGTCATACAGCCCCCCCTGATGGCCCCTCAGGGACACGTCAAGCTCCAAGGCATCCTCTTGAAAATATTGACGTTTCAATCAAATCCATAATCGGAGTCAAGAGA